>CAISIP010000272.1 GCA_903885415.1 uncultured beta proteobacterium | reverse complement strand
CGGTCGCGGCATGCGCCTGGCGCAGGAAACGCGGCGTATCGAAACCCGACCGACAGCAGGCGAGTTCGGCGCCCTGCTGCTGGAAGCGCGGCTGGTCAAGACACTGCAGCCGGTTTACAACCGGCTGCTGCGCCGCGAGGCCTCGCTGTGCACTTGGCGCCTTGCCGATGCGCCGGCCGCGCGGCCGCGGCGGAGTCTGGGACAGGCCGACACGCTGAAGGCGCAGGAAATGGCCGGCCTGTACGGCGTCTACCGCTCGCGCCGCCAGGCCCTGCTGGCGCTGCGCGCGCTGGCCGATGAGCACGCGCTGTGCCCGATGGTGCTGGGCATTGAGCCCAGCAGCGGCCGCTGCTTCGCCCACCAGCTGGGACGCTGCAGGGGCGTGTGCTGCGCCGAGGAGTCGGCCGGGCGCCACCGCCTGCGGGTGTTGCAGGCGCTGGCGGCGCAACGCCTGCAAGCCTGGCCCTTTGCCGGGCGCGTCGGACTGCGCGAACACGATGCTGCCAGCGGGCGCAGCGAGCTCCATGTGTTCGACCAGTGGTGCCATCTGGCGACGGTCAGCGACGAGGCCGAACTGGACGAGGCACTGGCCGACCGGCAGCCGCTGGCCTTCGACTTGGACACCTACCGGTTGCTGTGCAAGCAGCTGCCCAAAAGCACCCGCACCCGCGGCGCGCTGCTGCACCTGGGCGGCGCCAGGACCTAGAGCAGTCCCAGGTCGCGCGGCGCCGTTCCGGGGAAGACCTGCGCCAGCTGTGCCGCATTGAGCCCATACTGGCGCGCGAACAGGCCGCCGAGTAACGCGCGGTAGTCGTTGAGAACCGGCAAGTCGCGGTTTTCAAACAGGGTGGAGGCGTCTACCCGGACCTGCTCGCCGGCCACCTTAGCGCCCGCCATGCCGCCGCCCAGCACCCAGTAGGCGCTGCCGTGCCCATGGTCGGTCCCGCGGTTGCCGTTCTGGCGCAGGGTGCGGCCGAACTCGCTGAGCACCACCACCGTCGTCGCGCGCCAGAGCGGACCCATTTCCTGCGCATAGGCGCAAAGGCCGCGCCCCAGCTCTTCCAGCCGGGTCGCGAGGTAGCCGCTGGCGCCGCCCTGACCCACATGCGTATCCCAGCCACCGACATCCACAAAGCCGATGGTGTAGCGCGCGCGCATCAGCCTGGCGATGCGCCGCGCCTCGAGCTCGAAGCCCCGGGTGCTGACCGCGCTGCGACTCGATGCGTCCATCTCCAGCGCCATTTCGCGTGCCACCTCGTCGCGCACCACGAAGCCTCCGCTGACCGCGCCCGCAAGCCCGGTTCCCTGGTACATGGCGTCGATGATCGCGCTCTGACGTGCGTCCACTGCAGTGCGGGCCACCGCGCGCAGGGCGGTATTGGGGACCGTCATGGCGCCGCGCAACGCCAGCGGCAGTCGGTCGGTAAAGGCCATAGGGGCGGCGCCCTGCACGAGCGTCGCCAGCCGATTCAGGAAGCCCGACTGGTAGTTCCTGCTCTGGCCCAGCGGCTGGCCTAATTCGATCCCATCCTGCGTCTGGAAATGGCTGCGCGACGAGTCCTCGGTTCCGGCAAAGGGAACGAAGGACGCCTGGCCGGACTGGAACATCGGATAGATGCTGTCGCGCAGCGCCGGGTGCAGTCCCCAGTCGGCATTGAGCGCCAGCGCCGACGCAAGGTCTGCTGAGGGCCGGGCGATCGCTATATCGGGCCGCGCGGCGTAGTAGAAGTCGCTGCTGATCGGAACCAGCAGGTTGGCGCAGTCGTAGGCGCCGCGCAGAAAGACCAACAAAAGGCGCGGTTGCTGCCCGGTGCCGGCGAAAAGGCGGCCCGAAGCCATGGCGACCGCCGGCGCTGCCATCGAACGGATGAAGTGGCGGCGCTGCATCGACCTTCTGCCGCTCAGCGCAGCATCATTTCCGGCGAGGCCAGCAGGAAACTATTGCGTTCCTGAACCGACGTGGCCTGCGCCAGCGCGTTGCGGGTAGCGGCGCCCAAGGCGCTGACAATCGCCTGCTGGTAGGGCGAGCCCGCGGACTGCGCCAGGTCGATGCGCGGCAGGGCGGCCGCTGCGCCCAGGAGCGTTGCGTTAGCCGAGGCGATAGCGCGCGCCACCTCGAAGCGCGCGGCCATCTGGCCCGGACTGTCCCAGCCCGACTGGTCCATCGGGTAGCCGTCGGGCGTCTGGCGACCGTACAAGGGCTGGCCAAGGCGGTTGAGCCAGTTCAGCAGCGGTGCGACCTGGACAACGCTGTCGCTGCCGTAGGCCATGCGGACCGACGACAGCACATAGTGCATCGGATCCTTGAATTTGGCGCCACTGCGCTGCGCGAATGCGGGCGCCGAAAACAGCGTCGCCAGTGTCTGTGCGATATCGCCGTCCGAGAGCAGGAAGGTCTGTGCCATGCGCGCGACCAGCGCCTCATCGGGCCGGTCTGACAGCCAGAATTGCGCCAGCTTGCGGCTGATGAAGCGGGCCGTTGCCGGGTGCCGGGCCAGTCGGTCGAGCGCCTCGTCTACTTCGGCCAGGCCACGCGACTGCAGCGGCTGTCCGAGCAGCTGCTTGGCGCCAAAATCG
>CAISIP010000271.1 GCA_903885415.1 uncultured beta proteobacterium | reverse complement strand
CGTGCAGGCCGTACCACTGCGATGTCTCGAAGTTCTTGAAGCCCATCTCGGCCACTGTGGGCACATCGGGCATCGACGCGATGCGCTGCTGCGTGCCGACGGCGATGGCGCGCAGCTTGCCGGCACGAATGTGCGCGCCGAGCGCCGGCATTCCGGCCGACGAGGCATCCAGGCGGCCCGCCAGCAGATCGGTCAGTTGCGGTCCGGTGCCCCGATAGGGAATGTGGGTGATGAACATGCCGGTGACGAGCTTGAGGTATTCCATCGCCAGGTGACCGGCGCTCGCGTTGCCGGCCGATCCGTAGTTCAGCCGTCCCGGGTTCTTCTTCACATAGGCGACGAATTCCTGGAAGTTTCGGGCCGGAACATCCGGGTGAATGACGAACACATTGGGAACCTTCGCCAGCAGCGTGACCGGCATGAAGTCCTTGTTCACGTCGTAAGGCTGGTTTTTCAACATGGTGGGGTTGACCGCCAGGGTTCCCACATGGGTGAGGATCAGCGTGTGGCCGTCCGGCGCAGCCTTGGCCACCTCAGACATCGCGATCACCCCGGCGCCGCCGGGTTTGTTCTCGACATAAACGCTTTGGCCGAGTTGCTTGCTTAGTTCTGCGGCGACCGATCGGGCGACCACCTCCGAGGTGCCGCCGGGTGCAAAGGGAACCACCAGCCGGATCGACCGCGAAGGCCAGGTCGCCTGCGCCCGCAAAGCGGGCAGGGCACACAGTGCGGCGCCCGCGCCGGTCCACTGCAGCGCGCTGCGCCTTGAAATCGGATTCGCCTGTGCGGTTTTGGGAGTGTGCATGGGGGGTGCTCGGCTTGGGGGGAATGGGTAGTAGCTTACCGGGCAATGCGCATCGGTGGAAGCGGCGTAATGCAGGACTTCAGTCGGCAGCGGGCGCGACCTGATTGGGCTGGCGCTTCTCCACTGCATGGCGCAGCAGCGCAGCGCTGCGGTAGACGCCATGGGCGAATTTTCCGTAAGGCAGCGTGGCGAACAGCGCCATCACCGCGCCAAGGTGCAGCGCCAGCAGCACCGGCATCGCCGGCGCGCTGCGTGCGAGCCACAGCGCCATTCCGCTCAGGCTGGTCAAAAACAGCAGCGCGATGAAGCCCAGGTCCATCGGTCTTTGCGCGGCGTCTGCGTGCTGCGGGTTGCGCCGCAGCGCCAGCCGCGCCAGCGCCGCGCTGCCGACCAGAAGCCCGATGCCCCCAGCGACGCCGAGCAGCTTGGGCAGGCTGGGCAGTTCGTAGGGCGCGACCCGGTCCAGCGCGTAGTGGTAGAAGGTGGCCACGCTGGTCGACGCGAAGCACAGCATGAAGCCGTAAAAAGTCAGGTGGTGCGCACGCCGGCGCGCGGTGCTGAACGCGTCGTCTTCCTCGTTGCATCCCTGGCCATGACCGCCACCCAAGTAGCGCAGGCTTAGCGCGTCGTGGCCGGCCTCCAGTGCCGCCTGCGCGTGGACCGGTTGGCCCGAGGTCACCGGCGTCAGATCGCGCCAGAAGCGGCGCAGGCCTAGAACGAGCGCCAGCACCGACCAGGCCAATACCGGAGCGAACAGCGCGATCAGGAGATTGTGCGGAAACAGCCGGTAGAAGTTGCCTATTGCTGGCCCACCCCATAGCGTTTGGTTGAACGCGAGCGTCAGCAGCAGGAATAGCGCGAGCGCGCCCGCCAGCGCGAGCGATAGCGTCAGGCCATTGCGCTGGTACAGCGCGCCCAGTGCCGGCGGCCAGGCGTAGTCGGCATAGGTCTGGACCCGTACCTCGGCCATCGCCTTCGGGATACTGACCGCGAATGCGTGCGGCGGCGCGTACTGGCAGGCATGCAGGCAGGCGCCACAGTTGTGGCACAGGTTGGCCAGGTAATGCAGGTCTGCCGAACCGAACTCCAGCCTGCGCGTCATTGCCGGGAAGACCGCGCAGAAGCCTTCGCAGTAGCGGCAGGCGTTGCAGATCTGCAGCTGGCGCGCCAGCTCGGACTGTGCGGCGCTGCCGGGCGAGGGTGTCGCTGTCTGGCCCTGCGCCAGCGCGACCGCGTCGCGGGTCAGGACCTCAAGTTGTTCCAAGGGAGGTCTCCTGCATGGCCACCTGCGCGGCTTGGGTTCCGGCGATGCGGCCGAAGGCGGTACCGATCGACATGCCGACGCCCGCCGTGTAGCCCTGGCCCAGCACATTGCCGGCCATCATCTCGCCGGCGACGAACAGGTTCGGGCTGGCGACTCCGGCGAAGCGCACCGCCGTGCTCGTATCGGTCTTGAGCCCCAGATACGTAAAGGTCACGCCGGGCTTGACCGCGTAGCCGTAAAAGGGTGCGGTGTCGATGGCGCGGGCCCAGTGGGTCTTGGGTGGGGTCAGGCCCTGCGTGACGCAATCGTCCAGCACCTGATGGTTGAACTGTCCTGGCCGGCACGCGGCGTTGAAGGCGTTGACGGTTTGCATAAAGGCAGGAATATCGAGCCCGAGTTGGCGTGCCAGATCTTCCAGACTGTCGGCCCTGGTGCCTGCAAATACCGGCGGCATGAAGCGGCCCAGCGCCTTTGCGTCGATGATCGAGTAGGCGATCTGCCCCGGTTGCTGCGCCACCAGCCGGCCCCAAATCGCGTAGCGTTTGGGCCAGAAGTCTTCCCCCTCGTCGTAAAAACGCTGCGCGTCGCGGTTGACCACCAGGCCGAGCGAAACGCAGTCGATGCGGGTGCAGATGCCGCCGTCGTACAGCGGCGCGCGTGCATCAATGGCGACCATATGCGCCTGCGTGGCGTCGCCGATCGGATCGGCGCCGGCGTCGAGCAGGTGGCGCAGCAGCACGCCCTGGTTGAATCGGGTTCCGCGGATGGCGAAATTGTCGGCCGGCCATTCTCCGCGCGCGTTCTGGCCCCAGGCCTGGCGCAGCCATTCGCGATTGGATTCGAAGCCGCCCGCGGCAAGCACGCAACTTCTGGCTGTAATCCGCTCGCTACCGACGAAAGCGGCGACGAAGGCGCCGTCCCTGAGCGCAAGGCGGTCTACCGGCGCCTCGTAGCGGATCTGCACGCCGAGTTGTTCGGCGCTGCGGTAGAAGGCGTTGATCAGCGCCTTGCCGCCGCCCATGAAAAATGCGTTGGTGCGCGACAGGTGCAGGGTCCCGGACAGCGAGGGCTGAAAATGCACGCCGTGGCGGCGCATCCAGCCGCGGCAGTGGGACGAGGCGCGGATCGCAAGCCGTGCCATCGCTTCGTCGGTGCGCCCGCCGGTGACCTTGAGCAGGTCCTGCCAGAACTCCTCCTGCGAGTAGGCCTCGGTCAGCACATCTTGCGGCGCGTCGTGCATGCAGCGCAGGTTGCGGGTATGGGCCGAATTGCCACCGCGCCAGGCGCGCGGCGCCGCTTCGAGCAGCAATACGCTGGCGCCGGCCTCGCGCGCCATGAGCGCGGCGCACAAGGCGGCGTTGCCGCCTCCGATGACCAGAACATCAGGCTCGCGCGACCCGCGCTGCGCTGGCATCATGGCGATCGCACGTTGCACTCGCGGCGCAGCAGCGCCAGCGCGTCCTGAAGTCGATGGTCGTGGTCGCTGACCAGCGTGGCGCTGGCCTCGTCGGCGAACGCTTCCCACAACCGCAGGTAGTCGGCCTGGTGCTGTGCCGGTGCATGCAGCGCGATGAACTCGCGGCACCGCTGTGGTTGGAGTCCGGTCTTTCGAATTTTGCGCACCAGGCTCGCGGCCTCCTTTTCGCTCATCAGCGTGCGCGCGGTGGCTTGCGCCGCCAGGCACAGAAAATAGGTCAGCAGCGAGCTGTCGTCGCTACGCCCACCGAGTGCCTTGTCCCAGGCTGCCGAGGCCGCGCGGTCGTGGTGGTCGATTTCCATCAGGCTATCCTCGACCCAGAAATAGCGGCCGATAAAGGATGGCGTCTGGTCGAACAGTTTGCGGGCCGTCGCAGTAGCGTCCAGAATCCGGGGCAGGTCGGCCGTCACCGCGTCGCGCGCTGCCGACACAACGTCGTCAAGGCCATCGGGCAGTCCGGCCGGTACGCTGATGCGAATAGCGGTCTTTTGCCGGCGCAGCGCGCCGATCATTTTCTCGAAACCGACCCAGTCCGGCATCGCCTTGCCACGCACCGCCCGCACCAGCAGCGCAGTGCGTATCACGGCATCGGCGTCCTTGCCGGCGTCTTCGAGCTCTGGCGCTTGCATTCCCAGCTGTTCGGACATCCATACTGCGGCATCGATGGTTTGCGCGACCAGGCTGCGCTTGGCGAGCTCCACCTGGTAGTCGGCCAGGTTCGCCATCG
>CAISIP010000270.1 GCA_903885415.1 uncultured beta proteobacterium | reverse complement strand
CGATTCGTATTGCGCGATTGTGAACGCTGGCCCCGCGCGCCGACGCCGTGACCAGCTGGCAACCGCCGCAACGGCGCTGGGCTATAGTCTTTCGCATGCAGACTTCCACCTCCGACACCCCGACGCCCACGTCGCTGCGCGTTCACAGCGTGCATGCGCTGGCACCCGGTCCACGGCTGATCGTGCTCGGCGCGGTCCACGGCAACGAGACCTGCGGCACCCGCGGCATCGAGCGGGTACTGGGCGAGATCGACAGCGGCGCGCTGGCGCTGCGACGCGGTAGCCTGAGCCTGGTGCCGGTCACCAACCCGCTGGCCTACCGCAATCACCAGCGCATGGGCGAGCGCAACCTGAACCGCAACCTGTACCCGAACCCGCAGCCGCAGGATTTTGAAGACCGCATCGCCAACCTGTTGTGCCCGCTGCTCGCAGCGCACGATGTGCTGCTCGACCTGCACTCCTTTCATACCGCCGGCGAGGCTTTTGCCATGATCGGTCCGCCGAACAATGTCGGTGCGCTCGAGCCTTTCGCGCTCGCGGCGCAAGAACAGGCGCTTGCGCTGCGGCTGGGGCCGCGGCGCATCGTCGAAGGCTGGCTCGACACCTACGCCATCGGCGTGCAACGTCGGCTCGCGCGCACCGCGCACCCCGATCGCGCGCAGCTGCTGAGCACCGATCCGCGCTACGGCGTTGGGACCACCGAATACATGCGCAGCCAGGGCGGCTACGCAATCACGCTGGAATGCGGCCAGCACGACGATCCGCAGGCGCCCGAGGTCGCCTACCGGGCGATCCACCGCACGCTGGCCCAGCTGCAGATGATCGACGCCGCCCGGCCCGAGGCGACCGCAGCGATCGAACTGCTGCGGCTGTCGGAGGTCATCGACAAGTTGCACCCGGACGACCGTTTCGTGCGGCCCTGGAGCAGCTACGACCCGGTGCGCGAAGGCCAGGCTATCGGCCAGCGCCACGATGGCACGCCGGTGCTGGCGCCCTTCGAAGGCCAGATCGTGTTTCCCAATCCGGCGGCGCTGGCCGGCAACGAATGGTTCTATCTGGCGCGGCGCAGTGCGCGCGACCTGGGCCCCTGAAGCGGGGGCCGGCTCAGGATTTCGCCAGCCTGGCGAAGGTCTTGCGGAACTTCTCCACCTTGGGGCCGGCGACCGCCAGGCAGTAGCCCTGGTTCGGGTTGTTGGCGAAGAAGTCCTGGTGGTAGTCCTCGGCGCAGACATAGTTGGCCAGCGCCAGCACCTCGGTCACGATCGGGCGCTCAAAGACGCGGGACGCGGTGATTTCGGCGATCAAGGCATTGGCCAGTTCGCCTTGCGCGGGCTTGGAAAAATAGACACCGCTGCGGTACTGGGTTCCGGTGTCTGCGCCCTGACGGTTCAGGCTGGTCGGGTCGTGGATGACAAAAAATATCTCCAGCAGCTCGCGCAGGCTGACCTGCGCCGGGTCGTAGACCAGCTTCACCACCTCGTTGTGGCCGGTGGTTCCGGTGCAGACCTGCTGGTAGCTGACGTTGGGAACATGGCCGTTGCAGTAAGCGCTCTCAACGTCGACGACGCCGCGCACGTTCACATAGACCGCCTCGGTGCACCAGAAGCAGCCGCCGCCCAGGGTGATGGTTTCTAAGGACACCTGCATCGCGCACCTCGTTGTCAGCATAGTGGATGGAATCGACCCCATTGTCCTACGCCTGCGTGCGGTGCGACGCCAGATACGCGCCAAGCGCTGCATGCTACATTAATGACCTGGTAGTCATTAATAACGCTTCGCGTACCAATTCTTGATAGTCACACCCGCAAACGATCGATCCAACGACCACACCCGGCGCGCACGACGCAAGCAGGACCGGCCGAGCGAACTGCTCGGTGCCGCGCTGGAACTGTTCGTCGAAAAGGGTTTTGCCGCCACCCGCGTCGAGGAAGTGGCGCGGCGCGCCGGCGTATCGAAGGGAACGCTGTTCCTGTATTACGAGAGCAAGGAAGAACTTTTCAAGGCCGTCGTGCGCGAAAGCGTCGCCAGCCGCTACCCGGAGTGGAGCAGCGAAATCGACGCATTCACCGGACCCGCATCGGTGCTGCTGCGCAACAGCATGCACGTCTGGTGGTCGCGTTACGGTGCAACCCGCGCCTCCGGAATTTCCAAGCTGGTAATGAGCGAAGCGAACAATTTTCCTGAGCTGGCCCTCTTTTACCAAAGAGAAGTTATTGAACCCGGACGCGCGCTGATACGACGGATCCTGCAGCGCGGCGTCGACAGCGGCGAATTCAAGCCGATGGACATGCACTACGGTGTTTTCGCCGTGCTCGCGCCGATGATCTTTCTGGTGATGTGGAAACACTCGCTGGGCAGCTGCGCCGGCGACAGCTCGCGCATCGTGGCGGAGCACTACATCGACGCGCAGATGGACACCATTTTGGGGGGGCTTTGCGCACAACCGGCGGCGCATGCACATCACGAGGGGCAAGGCAGATCATGAGAGCCTGGTTGAAATGGGGCGTAACGGCCCTGGTCGTTGCTGCGCTCGCCTGGGGCGTGACGCGCACCCTGGGACAACGTAAAGCGCAACAGGCCGTCGCAGCCGAGCGGGTCGCGCAGCGCGCGCAAGCGCCGATCGAGCTTGGCGCAGCAGACACGGTGCAACTGGCGAGCAGCATGCTCGAGCAGGGACTGCCGATATCGGGCTCCCTGCGAGCCGCCAACTCGGCGATCGTCAAAGCCAGGGTGGCGGGGGAAGTCCAGGCGCTGTCGCTGCGCGAGGGCGACCCGGTCCAAGAGGGACAGATCGTCGCGCGCATCGACCCGACCGACGCGCAGGCGCGTCTGCGTCAGGCGCAGCAGCAAGCCGAGTCGGCCAAGACGCAGATCGACATCGCCCGCAAGACCTTCGACAACAATAGCGCGCTGGTGGCGCAGGGCTTCATCTCCCGATCCGCCCTCGACACCTCGGTATCCAGCCTGGCGGCGGCAGAGGCCAATTTCCGCGCCGCGCAGGCCGGCGTCGAACTCGCTGCCAAGTCGCTCGAAGACACGGTGCTGCGCGCGCCGATCGGCGGCCAGATCGCCCAGCGGCTGGCGCAAAACGGCGAGCGCGTCGCGGTCGACGTCCGGGTACTGGAAATTGTCGACCTGCGGCGCATCGAACTCGAAGCCAGCATGAGCGCCGCCGACTCACTGCAGCTGAGGCTGGGGCAAGTAGCGCAGTTGCAGATTGAGGGCGCCAGTGCGCCGGTGAACGGCCGGCTGGTGCGGATCAACCCCAGCGTGGTCGCCGGCAGCCGCTCGGTTCTGGCCTACCTAGCGCTCGACAACGCGCAGGGCCTGCGCCAGGGCCTGTTCGCGCAAGGCACACTGCGCACCGGATCGGTCCAGGCCTTACTCGCACCGCTGAGCGCGGTACGCACCGATAAGCCCTCGCCCTATGTGCAACTGGTGCGCGACAGCAAGGTGTTGCACCAGAGCGTGGAACTCGGCCTGCGCGGTGAATCGCAAGGCCAGCCGGTCGTCGAACTCAAGGGCCTGCAAGCCGGCGAGCGCTTGATCATTGGCGCGGTAGGCGTTCTTCCTGAAGGCAGCGCCGTCAGACTGGCCACCGGCCCCAACTAGAGCATGTGGTTCACCCGCGTCAGCCTGCACAACCCGGTCTTCGCCACCATGCTGATGCTGGCACTGGTGGTGCTGGGGTTGTTCTCCTACCAGCGGCTGCAAGTCGATCAGTTTCCGAATATCGACTTTCCGGTGGTCGTCGTCATCACCGAGTACCCCGGCGCTTCGCCCGAAATCGTCGAAACCGAAGTCAGCAAGAAAATGGAGGAAGGTGTCAATTCGATCGCCGGAATCAACGCGCTCACCTCGCGCAGCTACGAAGGCCAGTCGGTGGTGGTGATCGATTTTGGTTTGCACATCGACGGGCGCAAGGCGGCCGAAGACGTTCGTGAAAAGGTGGCGGCGATCAAGCCGCTGCTGCGAACCGAGGTCAAGGAGCCGCGCGTGCTGCGCTTCGACCCTTCGGCGCGCGCGGTGTGGTCGGTCGCCGTGCTGCCAGACGCCAGCGCCGGGACGGCAAAGACCACGATGTCGGACGTCGCGCTGACGAACTGGGCCGAGCAAAGTTTCAAAAAGCGACTGGAGAACGTGCGCGGAGTTGGCTCGGTGACGGTCGTCGGCGGAACCAAGCGCGAGATCAACCTCTATCTCAATCCGCAGGCGCTAGAGGCCTTTGGCATCACGCCCGACCAGGTGGTTGCTGCGGTGCGCAGCGAGAACCAGGAATTGCCGCTGGGTGCGATACGGTCGCGCGAGCAGGAGCGGGTCGTCCAGATAGAAGCCCGGCTCGAACGGCCGGAAGATTTTGGCCGGATTATCGTTGCGCGCAAGAACGGCGCGCCCGTGCGGATTGGGCAACTCGCGCGCGTGGTCGACGGCGCGCAGGAAATTGAGAGCCTGGCGCTCTTCAACGGCCAAAGGACGCTGCTGCTCACGGTGCAGAAGTCCCAGGACGAGAACACCATCGCGGTGGTCGACGGCCTGCAAAAGACGCTGGCCGAAGTGCAAAAACAGCTTCCCGCGGGCATTCGGCTGGAGCAGATCTCCGATGGCTCGCGCCAGATCCGGGTGTCGGTCGACAATGTCCGGCGCACCCTGATTGAGGGCGCACTACTGACGATTCTGATCGTCTTCCTGTTCTTGAATTCCTGGCGCTCGACGGTCATCACCGGGTTGACGCTGCCCATCGCGATCATCGGCACCTTCTTCTTCATGCACATGCTCGGCTTCACCATCAACATGATCACGCTGATGGCGCTGAGCCTGTGCGTAGGATTGCTGATCGACGACGCCATCGTGGTGCGCGAGAACATCGTGCGCCATCTGCACATGGGCAAGACGCCCTTCCAGGCCGCGATGGAGGGAACGCAGGAAATTGGACTTGCGGTGCTCGCGACCACGCTATCGATTGTTGCGGTCTTCCTGCCCATCGGTTTCATGGGCGGCATCATCGGCAAGTTCTTCCACGAATTCGGCCTGACCATCGTCGCCGCCGTACTGATATCGATGTTCGTCAGCTTCACACTCGACCCCATGTTGTCGTCGATCTGGCACGACCCGGCGACCGACACGCAGCGCGCCGCCGGCGCCCGCGCAAGCCGGTACGACCGGAGCATTGGCCGCATCACCGGGGCTTTCGAAGCGGCGACGCAGCGCTTGATCGTCGGTTACCAGGTGCTGCTGCGATGGTCGCTGCGCCACCGCAAGTCGACCGTGCTGCTGGCGGTCAGCGTCTTTGCAGTCAGCGTCGCCATGGTTCCCATGCTCGGGACCGAATTCGTCCCGAAGTCCGACTTTTCCGAAACCTCGATCAACTTCTACACACCGGTCGGTTCCTCGCTCGAGGTCACCGAGGCCAAGGTGCGCCAGGTGGAAGCGATCGTGCGCAGCTTTCCGGAGGCACGCTACACGCTGGGAACGGTCAACACCGGCAACGCGCAGGGAAAAATCTACGCCAGCGTCTATATCCGTCTGGTCGACCGCAACCAGCGATCGGTCAGCGCCGACGAACTCGCGGCGCGCATGCGCGAGCGCCTGCGGCTGGTTCCAGGAATCACCGTCACCCATGTCGGCCTGATCGGCAGCATGGGCAACGACAAGCAGGTGCAGTTTTCACTGCAGGGACCCAATCAGGGCGAGCTCGAACGCATCGCGCGACTGGCGCTCGACGCCATCCGACCGATCGCCGGCGTGGTCGACCTCGACTCCAGCTTCAAGCCCAACAAGCCCACGATCGATGTCGAGATCCGGCGCGACGCCGCTTCCGACCTGGGGCTGGGCATCGCGCAGATGGGCGCTTCGCTGCGCACCATGGTCGCCGGCCAGACGGTGGGCAACTGGCGCGCGCCGGACGACCAGACCTATGACGTCAATGTGCGGCTCTCGCCCGAGGCACGCGACGCGCCGCACGATCTGCTGCGGCTGCCCTTTGCGGTTGCCGCCGGCGCCGACGGCAACGCCAAAATTATCCGGCTCAACCAGGTCGCCGTGGTACGCGAAGCGACCGGCCCGAACCAGATCAACCGGCGCGACCTGTCGCGCGAACTCAGCATCAGCGCCAACGTCTATGGGCGCTCCAGCGGCGAAGTATCGGACGACATCCGCAGCGCGATGAACGCCATCACCATGCCGCCGGGCTACAGCTACAAATTCGGCGGGGCGACCAAAGACATGGCCGATGCATTTGGCTACGCGATATCGGCGTTGGCACTGGCGGTCATCTTCATCTACATGATTCTTGCCAGCCAATTCAAGAGTTTTTTGCAACCGCTGGCACTGATGACCGCGCTTCCGCTGACGCTCATCGGCGTGGTGCTGGCGCTGATGATGTTCGGTTCGGCGCTGTCGATGTTCTCGGTGATCGGCGTCGTGATGCTGATGGGGTTGGTAACGAAAAACGCCATCCTGCTGGTCGACTTTGCAATCCGCGCGCGGGCAGACAGCACCGCTCCCGACGGCAGCCATGTGCCGGGACTGCCGCGCGAGGACGCTTTGCTGATGGCCGCCAGGGTGCGGCTGCGACCGATCCTGATGACGACGCTGGCCATGATCTTTGGCATGGTACCGCTGGCTTTCGCCCTCACCGAGGGCTCGGAAATGCGTGCGCCGATGGGCCAGGCGGTCATCGGCGGCGTCCTGACCTCATCGCTGCTGACACTGGTCGTCGTGCCGGTGGTCTACTGCTACATGGACGACGCGGTCAACTGGCTGCGCCGACTGACCGCTGGCACGCCCGCGAGCTCTGGCGAAGGCCTAAAATCCCGGCCTAGGCCCTGAAAAGCGCACTGGAGACAATAGCGTGATGAACCTGGAACAAGCCCGCTTCAACATGATCGAGCAGCAGATCCGTCCCTGGGACGTGCTGGACGCGCATGTGCTGCACCTGCTGTCAGTCGTCAGGCGCGAGGACTTTGTTCCACCGGCCTACCAGGCGCTGGCTTTCGTGGACATGGAAATTCCGCTGCCTGCAGGGCAGTGCATGCTGGCGCCCCGGGTCGAGGCGCGCATGTTGCAGGACCTGGGCGTGCAAAAACACGAGACGGTTCTGGAAATCGGCGCAGGCTCGGGCCACATGGCCGCGCTGCTGGCGCACCGTGCGCATAGCGTCCTGACGCTGGAGATAGACGCCGGACTGGCCGCCATGGCGCGCACCAACCTGCAGCGCGCCGGCGTGCACAACGCCGAGGTACGCCACATGGACGGCTCCAAGGGTTGCATCGCCGACGCCCCCTTTGACGTCATCGTTCTGAGCGGCTCTGTGGCCGAAGTGCCGACCGCCCTGCTCGCGCAACTCCGGACCGGCGGGCGCCTCGGAGCGATCGTCGGCGATGCGCCGGTGATGCGCGCCACCATCGTGACGCGCGCAGCCGAGGCCCGGTTTAGCAGCACGCAGCCATGGGACACGATGGCGCAGCGCCTGCTGCATTTTCCCGAACCATCGCATTTCAACTTCTAAAGCAAAGGCCTGCATGATCGAGCAAGTCAGCCCCCGCGAACTGCCCGCTTGGCTGGAGTCGGCGCGCCGCATTGGCGAACCCGTTGTCTTGGACGTGCGCGAAGAACTCGAATTGCGCGCTGCCAGTGTGGGGCCCGGCGCCTTCACGCTGCGCACCATACCGATGGGCAGCGTACCGGAACGGCTGTCCGAGCTCGATCCGGCCCAGCCGATCGCCTGCCTGTGCCACCACGGCGCGCGCAGCTTGCAGGTCGCCAGCTTCTTGCAGGCAAAGGGCTTCTCTCATGTAGTCAATATCGCCGGGGGCATCGACGCCTGGGCCCAAGAATTCGACAGCAGCGTGGCGCGTTACTAAGCTAAGCGCAGGCCTGCCCACCACACAGACCCCCCTAGCGCCACACCCGCCCATTGCCCTACAGGAAACCCATGACACCGTTTCGCCTGATACCCCTTGTGGCAGCGCTGCTAGCCACGCTGCCCGCACACGCCCAGAGCCTGGTCGATCTGTACCAGGCCGCCCGCGCGTACGACGCCAGCTTCCAATCGGTCCAGTCGCAGTACGAGGCCACCGCAGCCAAGGCCGAGCAGGCGCGCGCGGGCCTGCTGCCTACCGCCAACCTTGGCATGGCGATCAGCCGCTCTTCAGTGGACCCTGATACCAAGTTGGCGAGCACCGCTTTCGGTAGCCAGAGCGCAACGCTCAGCGGCTCGCATCCGCTGTACCGGCCGGCCAACCAGATCACCTTCGATCAGGGCCTGCGGTCGGTCATCACGGCGCAGGCGCAGTTGCTGAGCGCGGAGCAGGATCTGCTGGTGCGGGTGAGCCAGTCGTATTTCGACGTGCTTGCCGCGCTCGACGCGCTGACTTTTGTAACGGCGCAAAAGACCGCCGTGTCCGAGCAGCTCGCTTCGGCGGTGCGCAACTTCGAGGTCGGAACCAGCACCATTACCGACACCCGCGAGGCACAGGCGCGCTTCGATCTGGTGCTCGCGCAGCAAATTGCCGCCGAAAATGACCTGCGGGTGAAGAAGATTGCGCTCGACCAACTGGTCGGCAAGACCGAGGCCTCGCCCAAGCCGTTGACGCCGCCGGTCATACTGCCGGCCATGCTGCCCGACGACGTCAGGGTATGGGTCAACCAGGCGGCAGAGCTGCACCCGCAATTGCGCCAATTGGCGCTGGCCCTGGAGGTAGCGCAGCTCGAGACGCAAAAGGCCCAGGCCGCAAGCAAGCCGACGCTGGACCTCAACGCCAGCTACGCCATGTCGAACAACGACGGAACCTCGTCGTCGCGCACCTCCTACAAAGCCAGCGTGGCCACGGTCGCACTGGCCTTCAACATGCCCCTGTTTTCCGGCTTCTCGATCCAGAACCGGGTGAAGGAAACGCTGGCGTTGGAAGACAAGGCGCGAACCGACCTGGAGGCGGCGCGCAGAACCATCTCGCAGGCGACGCGGACTGCCTTCTTCGGCGTGTTGTCGGGCCAGGGGCAGGCGCGCGCGCTGCAGGCGGCCGAAGCGTCGAGCCAGAGCGCACTCGACGCCAACAAGCTCGGCTACCAGGTCGGCGTTCGCATCAACATCGACGTGCTCAACGCCCAAAGCCAGCTATTCCAGACCAAGCGCGACTTGGCAAAGGCGCGCTACGACGTTCTGGTCGGCGGGCTGAAGCTGCGCCAAGCCAACGGATCGCTGCGGCCAGAGGATCTGCTCGCAATCGACGCGCTGCTGGTCAAGTAGGCCGCATCCGGCCAGGCCCCGGCAACCCCGCCGCGGTCGGCATCAGCAGCCTCAGTGCACGCTGTCGCCGACGACGGCGTCGGGCTTCACCCGCCGCAGCAACGCGAGCATGTCAGACTCGATCCGATGCAGCGCCTCGCTGGTGTGTCCCTCAAAGCGCAGCACCAGTACCGGCGTCGTGTTCGACGCCCGCATCAAGCCAAAGCCGTCGGGCCAGTCAACCCGCAGGCCATCGATGGTGGTGAGCCTAGCCGGCGCCGGAAAATTCACCAGCGCCACCGCGCGCTCAACCAGCGCGGGCCCCTGCCCTTCGACGCAGGACACATTGAGTTCGGGGGTTGAAAAGCTGGTCGGCAACGCGTCGAGCGCCGCGCTCGCGTCGGATACGCGGCTGACGATCTCGAGCAGTCGGGCACCGGCGTAGGTTCCGTCGTCAAAGCCGAACCAGCGCTCCTTGAAAAATATGTGGCCGCTCATTTCGCCGCCCAGCGGCGAACCGATCTCCTGCATGCGCGCCTTGATCAGCGAATGCCCGGTCTTGTACATCAGCGCGACGCCGCCAGCCGCCTCGATGGCAGGCGCGAGCCGCTGCGAGCACTTGACGTCGAAAATGATGGTTCCACCGGGCACACGCGATAGCACGTCGCGGGCGAACAGAATCATCTGGCGGTCCGGATAGATCGTGTTTCCCTGCTTGGTGACGATGCCAAGCCGGTCACCGTCGCCGTCAAAAGCCAGTCCGAGTTCGGCGTCGGTGCTGCCCAGCGTGGCGATCAGGTCGCGCAGGTTCTCAGGCTTGCTCGGGTCCGGATGGTGATTGGGAAAGTTGCCGTCGACCTCGCTGAAGAGTTCGATGACTTCGCAGCCAATCGCCCGCAGCAGGCCGGGCGCCGACGCCCCGGCTACGCCGTTGCCGCAGTCGACGACGATTTTCATCGGGCGCGACAGCTTGATGTCGGACACGATGCGCGCCGTATACGGCGCCAGCACATTGAGGTTGCGAACGCTGCCACCGTCGCGCAGCGTCCAGGCCTGCTCGAGCATCACGCGCCGCAGCGCCTGTATGTCCTCGCCATAGATCGCCCGGTTGCCCAACACCATCTTGAAACCGTTGTAGTCCCGGGGGTTGTGGCTTCCGGTCACCTGGATACCGCTTGAACATACGGTGTTGGCTGCGAAGTAAAGCATCGGCGTCGTCACCATGCCGATGTCGATCACCTCGATGCCGGCTGCCACCAATCCGCGCACCAGCGCCGCGCTTAGCGAGGGGCCGCTCAAGCGCCCGTCGCGCCCGACCGCGACCCTGCGCTCGCCCTGCGCGCACGCCAGGCTGCCAAAAGCCTTGCCCAGGGCCTCGGCCACCTGCTCGTTGACGGTTGACGGTACGACGCCTCGGATGTCGTAGGCCTTGAAGATGGAAGCGTCCAGTTGCATTTTTTCGTTCCTGTGATCGTGGGGTTATGCGCGCGGCGCCAGCATATCGCGGTACAGCTGCATGTAGCTTTTCGCCGCCTTGGCCCAGGAAAAGTCCTGCGCCATCGCGTTGTCCATCAGCCCCGCCCATGCTGCGCGCTGGCGGTACATGGCGACGGCGCGCGACAGCGCCTGCGCCAGCGCGTCGGCGCTGGCAGGGCCGAATGCGAAGCCGGTAGCGCGTTTTTCGGCAAGCGCCTGCGCGTCGGCATCGACGACGGTGTCGATCAGTCCGCCCACACGGCGCACGACCGGAATCGTTGCGTATCGAAGTCCGTAGAGCTGGGTCAGGCCGCAGGGCTCGAAGCGCGACGGCAGCACGATCGCGTCGGCGCCGGCGATGATCTGGTGCGCGTAAGCCTCGTCGTAGACCAGTCGCACCGCGACCTGCCCGCGAAAGCGCAGCGCGGCGTCGGCGAAGGCCTGTTCCAAATCGGCGTCGCCGCTGCCCTGCAGCACCAATTGCGCGCCCTGCGCCAGCAGTTCGGGCAGGACGGCCAGCACCAGATCCAGGCCTTTTTGCGGGCTCAGCCGGCTGACGACTGCGAACAGCGGCGCCTGCGGGTCCACCTGCAGCCCTAGCGCCTGCTGCAGCCGCGCCTTGCATTCGGCCTTGCCGTGCATCGCCGTGCGGGAGTAGGGCCGGGCGATGGCGGTGTCGGTCTGCGGATTCCATACCGCGCCGTCGACGCCGTTGAGGATTCCGCACAGGTCACCCGCGCGCGCGCGCAACACGCCGTCCATGCCACAGCCAAAGGCCTCGGTGGTAATTTCGGCGGCGTAGCTGCTGCTCACCGTCGTCACCCGCTGCGAAAAGCTCAGACCCGCCTTCATGAACGAAACCTGGCCGTGAAATTCCAGCCCGCTGCGTGCCATGAAGCGCGATGGCAGCCCGGTCAGGTGGTAGTCGGCCGCGTCAAACAGCCCCTGGTACTGCAGGTTGTGAACGGTGAACACCGTCGCGGCGCGCGTTCCCGGATGCGCAGCGACATAGGCGCAGGCCAGCCCCGCGTGCCAGTCGTGGGCGTGCAGCAGTTCAGGCGTCCATGCGCTGTCGAGTTCGCCCGCTGCCAGATGCGCCGCCACCCAGCCCAGCAGGGCGAAGCGCTGCGCGTTGTCGCTCCAGGCGATACCGGCCGCGTCCTGGTAGGGGTTGCCAGGGCGGCAGTACAAATAGGGGGCGTCGACCACATAGGCGTCGACGCCGCTGTGCGCGAACCTGCCAAACCATAGCGTCACCCGCGCGGCGCCAAACACCGCGCCGATATCGCACACCCTTCGTGGCTGCGCCAGCCCCTGCAGCACCGCCGGCAGGCCGGGAAGCAGCAGTCGCACCTCGGCGCCTTCGGCAGCCAGCGCCTGCGGCAGCGCACCGATCACATCGGCCAGCCCACCGGTCTTGACCAGCGGGAACATTTCGGCGGCCGCGTGCAGAATCTTCATGCTGCGATTTTCTCCAGCATATCGGCGGTAACCAGGCAGATGCCGTTGGGGCTGCGGTGAAAGCGCAGCGCGTCGAGCGCCGCGTCTTCGCCAATGACCAGTCCCTCCGGTATGTGGCACCCACGATCGACCACCGTTCGTGTCAGGCGCGCGTGGCGACCGACGCGCACCTCCGGCAGCAGCACCGACCAGTTGACCTGCGAATACGAGCGCGCCCGCACGTTGGAAAATAGGACCGACCGGAATACCTTGCCCGACACGATGCAGCCGCCCGAGACCATCGACTCGATGGCCGTGCCGCACCGATCGGGCTGGTTGTGGACGAATTTGGCCGGCGGCAACTGCGCCTGGTAGGTCCAGATCGGCCAGCGCCGGTCATACAAGTTGAGTTGGGGGTCGGTGGCCGTCAGGTCGATGTTGGCGTCCCAGTAGGCGTCGATGGTTCCGACGTCGCGCCAATAGGGCTCCTCGCCTGGGCCCCCGGGCACGCTGCTGAGCGCAAACGGATGCGCGGCGGCGTCGCCATTGCGCACCACGTGCGGAATGATGTCCTTGCCGAAGTCATGGCTGGAGTCGGGGTCGGCTATATCGCGCGCGAGTTCGGCGTACAGGTACTGGGCATTGAAGATGTAAATGCCCATGCTGGCCAAGCACATGCCAGGCTGCCCCGGCAGAGTCGGCGGATCGACCGGCTTTTCCAGAAAGTCGGTGATCACATTGTGCTCGTCGACCGCCATCACGCCAAAGGCGCTGGCTTCCTCGCGCGCAACCGGTATGCAGGCAATGGTGCAGGCGCGTCCCTTTTCCAGATGGTCGGCGAGCATCAACGCGTAGTTCATCTTGTAGATATGGTCGCCCGCCAGCACCAAAATGTAATCGGCACCGTAACTCTCCAAAATGTCGTGGTTCTGGTAGACGGCGTCGGCGGTGCCGCGGTACCAACTCTCGTCGTCGCTGCGTTGCTGCGCCGGCAGCAGGTCGACGAATTCGTTCATCTCGCTTTTGAGAAAGGCCCAGCCGCGCTGCAGGTGGCGCAACAGGCTGTGTGATTTGTACTGCGTGATCACGCCAATGCGTCGCACCCCCGAGTTCAGGCAGTTCGACAGCGCGAAATCGACGATGCGAAACTTGCCCCCGAAGTACACCGCGGGCTTGGCACGACGGTCGGTCAGGTTCATCAGCCGGCTGCCACGGCCTCCCGCCAGGACCAGCGCGATCGTTCGCCGGGGCAGGTCCAGTCCCTGCGCCAGTTGTCGGGATTGCATAGGTGTCTTGTTTCCTTGGTCGCGGGCTTTTCGATCCCGAAGCATCTTAATGCCGATGCCTTGCCACGCAGTCGGACAGCATGCACGCGTGCGAAAATTGTGAAAAAAGCCCGCTATGGCGCGCGCAACGGGTCCGTTCGGCGGGCCGCTTTGTGGCTCAAGCCACACAATGCCGCTCGGAGCAGAATAAGGCTGCCGACTTTCAGGGAACCCCATCGTGAGCCAGACCCCATCCCATGCGCCCGCCAACCTAGGGGACGCGATCGGCGACCAATTGCTGCATGCATTGGCGGTCGACCCGCGCCGCGCGACGTCCGCCGAACTGATGCAGGCGCTCGCGCAGGTGGCACGGCGCGAATTGTCGCGGCGCTGGGTACAGGTGCAGGCGCGCGAACGCCAAGACAAGGCGCGCCGGATCTGCTACCTGTCCATGGAGTTCCTGGTGGGACGTACGCTGTCCAACGCGCTGGCTGCGCTCGACCTGCGCGACGCCGCCGTCGAGGGATTGCGCCACTTTGCGAGCCGCTTTGAAGACGTCGCGGACTGCGAACCCGACGCCGCGTTGGGCAACGGCGGGCTGGGCCGACTCGCCGCCTGCTTTCTGGACTCGATGGCGACGCTCGGGATCGCGTCTTTTGGCTATGGAATCCGCTACGAATACGGCATGTTCGCACAGGAGATCAGCGCCGGCAGCCAGATGGAGTACCCGGATCCCTGGCTGCAAAACGGAACACCGTGGGAATTCCCGCGCGTCGACATGAACTACCCGGTGCGCTTCGGTGGCTGGGTCGAGCATGACCATGGCGCCGTGGTCTGGCGCCACGCGGGCGAAGTCATCGCCAAGGCCTATGACATGGTGGTGCCCGGTCACAACACCGAGCATGTCAGCACCTTGCGACTGTGGAAGGCGGTGGCGCCGGCGCACATCGACCTGGGCCTGTTTAACACCGGCGACTACGCGCGCGCGTCGACCGCCAAGAACGAATACGAAAACCTATCCTGGGTGCTGTACCCCAACGACAGCACGCCCGCCGGTCGCGAGCTGCGGCTCAAACAGGAGTACTTCTTCGTATCCGCGTCGATCCAGGACCTGCTCAGGCGCCACCTAGAAGAAAACCCGGGGCTCGACAACCTGGCCGACAAGGTGGCCATCCACCTCAACGACACCCATCCGGCGATCGGCGTGGCCGAACTGATGCGGGTGCTGTGCGACGAGCAGTCGATGGACTGGGCCAAGGCCTGGACCCTGTGCCAGCGGACCTTCTCCTATACCAACCACACGCTGATGCCCGAGGCGCTGGAGACCTGGTCGGTCGGACTGATGCAGCATGTGCTGCCACGCCACTTGGAAATCATATTTCGCATTAACAAGGAGTTCCTGGAAGAGGCGGCGCGCCACCGTCCCGGCGACCACGGCTTCCTGGCCCGGCTGTCGTTGATTGACGAGCACGGCGAGCGCCGGGTGCGCATGGCGCACCTGTCGATCGTCGGCAGCCACAAGGTCAACGGCGTCTCCCAACTCCATTCCGACTTGCTGGTGCAGACCATCTTTTCCGACTTTGCAGACCTGTGGCCCGGTCGCTTTACCAACATGACCAACGGCGTCACGCCGCGGCGTTGGCTCGCCCAGGCCAATCCGGGACTCGCCGGGCTGATCGACACGACGCTGGGCCGCGACTGGCGTTGGGATCTGGGACGGCTGCAGGGCCTGCTCGCCCACCAGCATGAGCCGGCTTTCCAGCGCCGCTTCTGGGCGATCAAACAGGCCAACAAAGACCGGCTCGCGGCACTCATCGCGCGCAGCACCGGCGTGCGGGTCAATCCGGCCAGCCTGTTCGACGTGCAGGTCAAACGCATCCACGAATACAAGCGCCAGTTGCTCAACCTGCTGCATGTCGTCACCCGCTACCAGGCCATCCTGGCCGACCCGCAGGCCGACTGGGTCCCGCGCACCGTGATCGTCGCCGGCAAGGCGGCGTCTTCATACCACAGCGCCAAGAGCATCATCCAGCTGATCCACGACGTCGCCAGCGTCGTCAACGCCGACCCGCGCGTGGGCGACCGTCTCAAGTTGGTATTCATCCCCAACTATGGCGTCTCGGTGGCCGAAATGATCATGCCCGGCGCCGACCTGTCGCAGCAGATATCGACCGCCGGAACCGAGGCCTCTGGAACCGGCAACATGAAGCTTGCGCTCAACGGCGCGCTGACCATCGGCACCGACGACGGCGCCAATATCGAGATCCGCCAGCAGGTCGGCGACGACAACATATTCATCTTCGGTATGGGCGCCGCCGAAGTGCGCGCGCTGCGCCACAGCGGCTACCACCCGATGCGCCATTACGAGGCCGACCCGGCTTTGCGCAGCGCGATAGACGCGATTGCCGGCGACGCCTTTACGCCCGAGGAACCGGGACGCTATGCGGCGCTGGTTGACTCGCTGCTGTGGGGCGGCGACCACTACCTGCTGCTGGCCGATTACGCGTCTTACGTCGCGGCGCACCAGCGGGTTGACGCGCTGTACCGCAACCCGGCGCAGTGGTGTGCCAAGGCGGTCGCCAATGTCGCAGGAATGGGGCCCTTTTCCTCCGACCGGACGATCCGCGACTACGCGCAAACGGTCTGGCAGATGGCCCCGCAGTCGCGCTGACCGGCACAGCCCGCCCGACACCCGCCAGCGCAGCTTGCATGCTCGACGCCACCGACATCGACAAAATCTGCGGCGCCCGCCATGGCGACCCGTTTTCGGTGCTCGGACCGCATCCGGACGCACAAGGCCGGGTATGGCTGCGTGCCTTCCTGCCCGGCGCGCAGCAGGTCTACGCGGTCGATGCAGCCAGCGGGCGGGTGCTTGCGCAGTTGCCACAGCGCCACATCGACGGCTTGTTCGAGCAGGTGCTCGACGAAGCGCCCACCGGGGCCTACCAGTTGCAGCTGCGCTGGGGCGACGGAAGCGACGCACTGATCGACGACCCCTACCGCTTTGGGCCGGTTCTGGGCCAGACCGACATCTGGCTACTGGCCGAAGGAACCCACTTGCGGCCTTTCGAAGTGCTCGGCGCGCGGCCAGCGCGCATGGACGACGTGGCGGGAAGCAGCTTCGCGGTCTGGGCACCCAATGCATTGTGCGTGAGCGTGGTCGGCGACTTCAACCACTGGGACGCGCGGCGCCATCCGATGCGGCTGCGCCGCGAGTGCGGGGTGTGGGAAATATTTTTGCCAGCGGTCGCGCAGGGCGCACGCTACAAATATGCGCTCCGCGATGCAACCGGCCGGGTGCTGCCGCAGCGTTCCGACCCCTACGCATTCGCCGCGCAGTTGCGACCCGATACCGCCAGCGTGGTCCACTCCCTGGCGCCTGCACTAGCGCCGTCGGTGCAGCGTCAGGCGGCCAACGCGCTCGACGCGCCGATCAGCATCTACGAAGTGCATCTGGGATCCTGGCGGCGTGACGGCGCAGACCCGCAGCGCTGGCTGAACTGGGACGAACTGGCCGACACGCTGATTCCCTACGCCATCGACATGGGCTTCACCCACCTCGAGCTGCTGCCCATCAGCGAGCACCCCTTCGACGGCTCCTGGGGCTACCAGCCGGTTGGCTTGTACGCGCCGACGTCGCGCTTTGGCAGCCCCGAGGGCTTTCGCCGTTTCGTCACGCGCTGCCATGAAGGCGGCCTTGGCCTGCTGCTCGACTGGGTTGGGGCGCATTTCCCGAACGACGCGCACGGACTGGGCCACTTCGATGGTACCCATCTGTACGAATACGCCGATCCGCGCGAGGGAGTGCACGCCGACTGGAACACGCTGATTTTCAACCTCGGCCGCACCGAGGTGCGCAACTTCCTGGTCGGCAACGCCCTGTACTGGATCGAGCGTTTCGGCGTCGACGGACTGCGGGTCGACGCGGTCGCCTCGATGTTGTACCGCGACTACAGCCGCAAACCCGGCGAATGGATCGCCAACGCGCATGGTGGGCGCGAAAACCTGGAGACGATCGCCTTCCTCAAGCGGCTCAACGAAGTCATCGGCGCACATTGCCCGCAGGCGATCACGCTGGCCGAGGAGTCGACGGCTTTCCCCGCGGTATCGCGGCCCACCTTTGCCGGCGGCCTGGGTTTTCACTACAAGTGGAATATGGGCTGGATGCACGACTCGCTGCAGTACATGCGACGCGACCCGGTGCACCGCAGCCACCACCATAGCGAAATCAGCTTCGGGCTGGTCTATGCCTTTAGCGAAAACTTCGTCCTTCCGATATCGCACGACGAGGTCGTGCACGGCAAGGGATCGATGCTGGCCAAGATGCCGGGCGACCGCTGGCAGCAGTTCGCCAACCTGCGTGCCTATTACGGATTCATGTTCGGCCACCCGGGCAAGAAGCTGCTGTTCATGGGCTGCGAGTTCGCACAGCTGCGCGAATGGAACCACGACCAGGGACTGGACTGGCACCTGCTATCGGACCCGCAACATGCTGGCGTGGCGCGGCTACTGCGCGACCTCAACCACCTCTACCGCGCCACACCGGCGCTGCACCAGCGCGACTGCAGCGCCGATGGTTTCGAATGGATCGACCACGACGATGCGGCGCATTCGCGCCTGGCTTTTATCCGCCACGGCAACGATGCGCGCAGCTGCGTCGTCGTCGTCTGCAATTTCACGCCCAGCCCGCACATGGGCTACCGCCTCGGCGTACCGCACGCGGGCTTGTACCGCGAACGCATCAACACCGACTCGCATCATTACGGCGGCAGCAATATCGGAGCTCCGCTGGGCGTGACGCAGGCGCAGGAGCAGCCTTGCCATGGACGGCACTGGTCGATCGCGCTCAACCTGCCGCCGCTGGCGACGCTGGTACTGCAATGGACGCTATGAGACGCCACCCGGCAATGGCTGCATCCCCACTGACAGACACCGCGGCGGCGCTGCAGCCGGGCCGACCCGGGCCATTGGGCGCGCAGCATGATGGCAGTGGGCTGAATTTCGCCGTGTTTTCGGCCAGCGCGGTGCGCATCGAGCTGTGCCTGTTTGACGACGAAGGCCAGCACGAGCTAGCGCGCTGGCCGCTCCCGACGCGCAGCGGCGATATCTGGCACGGCTACCTTCCCCGGGCAGGTCCGGGGCAGGTCTACGGGCTGCGCGCGCACGGGCCCTGGCAGCCCGAGCGCGGCCTGCGCTTTAACCCGGCCAAGCTGCTGCTTGACCCCTATGCGCGCGAACTGGTCGGACAGTTCCACTGGCGCGACGAGCAGTTCGGCGCGAACCGGCTGCAACCCCTGCTGCGCGACGATCGCGACAACGCGCAGTGGGCGCTCAAGGCGCGCGCCGTCGGCGACGCATTCGACTGGAGCGATGACCGGCCGCCGGCCACCGCGCTGGCCGACACCGTGCTCTACGAACTGCATGTCAAGGGCTTTTCCAAGTGCAACCTGGCGATACCGGAGCCGCTGCGCGGAACCTTCGCGGGCCTGGCCCATCCCGCCTCGATAGCACACCTGCAGCGCCTGGGCGTCACGGCGCTGAGTCTGATGCCGGTGCATTACGCGCTCGACGAAGAGCGGTTGGTGCACATCGGCCTGCGCAACTACTGGGGCTACAACAGCTTGGCCTTTTTCGCGCTCGACCCGCGCCTAGCGAGCGCCAGACAGGGTCAATCCCCGCGCGACGAGTTTCGCGCCATGGTGCGCGTGCTGCACGCGGCTGGAATCGAGGTGCTGCTGGACGTTGTCTTCAACCACACAGCGGAGTCGGATGCAACCGGACCGACGCTGGGCTTTCGCGGACTGGACAATGCCGGCTATTACCGTCTGGAGACACAGGATCCGGGCCAATACGAGAACCTGACAGGTTGCGGCAACACGCTGGATATCCGTCGCCCACAGCTGCTGCGACTGGTGATGGACAGCCTGCGCTACTGGGCCTCGGATATGCATGTCGACGGCTTTCGCTTCGACCTGGCGCCGGTGCTCGGGCGCGGCGACCAGGGTTTCGACCGCAACAGCGCGTTCTTCACCGCCTTGGCGCAGGACCCGGTGCTGTCGGCCTTGAAGATGGTCGCCGAACCCTGGGACCTCGGACTAGGCGGCTACCAGCTGGGCAACTTTCCGCGCGGATGGCTCGAGTGGAACGACCAGTTCCGCGACACGCAGCGCAGGTTCTGGCTCGGCGGGCGCAGCGTGGCGCGTTCGCACAACGGGTCGAGCACGCGCGGCGACTTCGCGTTGCGACTGTGCGGCTCCTTCGACCTGTTCCAGCCACGCCAGCGCACACCGGCCGAGTCGGTGAACTTCGTGGTTGCCCACGACGGCTTCACCCTGCGCGACCTGCTGAGCTTCAACGAGCGCCACAACGAAGCCAATGGCGAAGGCAACCGCGACGGCCACGGCAACAACCTGAGCTTCAACTGCGGCGCCGAGGGCCCCAGTAGCGACGCCGAAGTGACCGCGCTGCGCGAGCGGATGCAGCGCGCCCTGCTGGCGTGCAACCTGCTCGCGCAGGGAACGCCAATGCTGTGCGCCGGCGCCGAGCTTGGTCACAGCCAGGGCGGCAACAACAACCCCTACAACCAGGACAACGCCACGACCTGGATCGACTGGCAGCAAGCCGACCAGAACCTGATTGCCTTCACCGCGCGCTGTGTCGCGCTGCGTCGCGCTGCGCTGCCCTTTGGCAACCATTGGTACAACGGCCTGAGCGACCCGCTGGGCCTGAGCGACCTGACCTGGCTTGAAGCCGACGGCGGCGTGTTGCACGGCGACGGCTGGCGCGACCCGGCGTCGCGGGTGCTGGGCTGCCTGATCGGCCGACCCGGACGCGCCCAGGCCCCGCTGCTGCTGCTGGTCAACGCCAGCGGCGACCAGCAGCCTTTTCTGCTACCCGGCGGCGTCTGGCAGCTGCTGCTCGACAGCGCCCACCCCACCGGTCTGGCTGCCTGGCAGGGACAGGGCGAGTCACAGTACCTGCTGGCAGCGCACAGCGTGCAGTTGTTCGCAGTGGCCGGGGCGGGAGTCGCATGAACTTTAGGCGCGCCAGCGGTGTGCTGCTGCACCCGACCAGCCTGCCCGGTCCGCACGGCTCGGGCGACCTCGGCGCATCGGCCTACCACTTTGTGGACTGGCTGCTGAGCGCCGGCCAGAGTCTTTGGCAGGTGCTGCCGCTGGGCGGAATCGGGCCCGGCAACTCGCCCTACATGGCCAGTTCGGCCTTTGCCGGCAACGAGCTGCTGATCGACCTGCACGAGCTGCACGAGAAGGGCTGGCTCGACGCCGACGCGCTGCGCGCTGACCTTGTTTTCCCGCCGCGACGGGTTGATTATTCCGCCGTTGTTCCCTGGCGCATGCAGCGGCTGCGCGTGGCGGCCAGCGCCTTCGCAGCCGGCGCCGACGCCGGCCAGCGCGACGACTTTGCCGAATTTTGCGAGCGCAACGCCGACTGGCTCGACGACTACGCGCTGTTCATGGCGCTGGCCGAAGACCAGGCGTGGCGCGACTGGAGCAGTTGGGACCCGCTGCTCGCCGCCCGCGCACCTGAGGCATTGCGCGCAGCGGCGGCCGAGCACCGCCAGGCGATCGCTGCGCGCAAGTTCTGCCAGTGGTGCTTCCACCGGCAATGGACAAACCTCAAGGACTATGCCAACCTGCGCGGTGTTCGCATCGTCGGCGATATGCCGATCTTTGTCGCGCTGCAAAGCGCCGACGTCTGGTCCCGACCGGAATTGTTCGAGCTCGACGCAACCGGCCAGCCCACCGTCGTCGCCGGCGTGCCGCCGGACTTTTTCAGCGCCACCGGGCAGCGTTGGGGCAACCCCCTGTACCGATGGGCAGCCCACGCCGACGAGGGCTACGCATGGTGGGTGGCGCGCATGCGCCACAGCTGCGCGCTGCTCGACCTGGTGCGGGTAGACCATTTCCGCGGCTTCGCAGGCTGCTGGGAAATACCGGCCGCAGAAAGCACGGCGATGGTCGGGCGCTGGACACCTGGGCCCGGCGCCGCACTGTTTGATGCCGTCGCTGCGGCGCTGGGCAAGCCGGCGATCATCGCCGAGGATCTGGGCGTGATCACGCCCGATGTCGAGGCACTGCGCCGACAACTCGGATTTCCGGGCATGCGTATCCTGCAGTTCGCCTTTGGCGGCGACGCCAGCAACGCCTACCTGCCGCACAACTACGAGCGCAACACCGTGGTCTACACCGGCACCCATGACAACACCACGACACGGGGCTGGTGGCAGGAAGCCAGCGTCGCCGAGCGCCACCATGCCTGCGACTACCTGAACTGTGACGGCAGCGTCATCGAGCAGGATCTGCTGCGCGCTGCCTGCGCCAGCGTCGCCGATACCGCGATTCATCCGATGCAGGACCTGCTCGGACTCGACGCTGCCAGCCGAATGAACCTGCCGGGCGAAGCCCGCGGCTACTGGGAATGGCGCTTTGAGTGGGACCAGGTCGAACCCGAGCATGCCCAAAGGCTGCACAATTGGTGCCGTCTGTACCGGCGCACGCCAGCATAGACGCAGGGCTGCATAGCAGCCGTCCAGACGCACAGGAGACCCGCATGCATTTCGACAGCAGCATTTGCTACACCAGCTTCGACAGCGCGCTGGGTCGCATCCGGGTCGCGGCGACGGACCAGGGCCTGGCCGGCATCTGGTTCGACGGCCAGCGCCACCAACCCGACCATGGCAGCTGGTCCGAGCAGCCCGAGCACCCCCTGCTGCGCAGCGTGGTGCAGCGCTTGCAGCGGTACCTGGCGTGCAAGCGCGAAGACGGCGAACTGGCCCGGGATCTGCCGCTGGACCTGCGCGGCGGAACCGCCTTCCAGCAGGCGGTGTGGCAGGCGCTGCTGGCAATCGGTTACGGACACAGCAGCAGCTACGGCGCCATCGCTGCCCAGCTGGGCCGGCCCCGCGCAGTGCGCGCGGTCGGTGCCGCAGTGGGTCGCAACCCAATCGCCATCATCGTCCCCTGTCATCGGGTCATGGGGGCCGACGGCTCGCTCACCGGGTACGCAGGCGGACTCGATCGCAAGCAGGCGCTGCTGGCGATCGAATCCGCGTGAAGAAATCGCTGCTGCTCGAGTTCGTCGCCCTGGGCGCCATCTGGGGCTCCTCTTTCCTGTTCATGCGCCTGTGCGGCCCGGAATTCGGTGTTGTCGCCACCGCCGGCGGCCGGGTGGCGATCGCCGCCGCCGCGCTGGCTCCGGTCCTGTGGTTCAGCGGCCAGTGGCAGGCCCTGCGCGACAATGCCGCTGCGCTCCTGATGCTGGGGCTGCTGAATTCAGCGTTTCCTTTCGCGCTGTTTTCCTACGCCGTGATGTCGATCAGCACCGGCCTGTCGGCGATCCTCAACGCCACCGCGCCGCTGTTTGGAACCATCATCCTGTGGGTCTGGCTCAAGGAGCGGCCGGCCAGAACCCGCATCGCCGGCTTGGTAATCGGCTTTGCCGGCGTGGTGGCGCTGGCTGCGGACCACGCCAGCTTCAAGCCCGGCGGCAGCGGCTGGGCCATCGTCGCCTGCCTGCTGGCGTCCGTCTCCTATGGCTTTAGCGCCAGCTACACCAGGCGCTACCTGACCGGCGTGCATCCGCTGGCAACCGCCACCGGCAGCCAGATCAGCGCAACGATGGCGCTCATCGGACCCAGCATCTGGTTGTGGCCCGAGCACAACCCGGGTCCGCTCGCCTGGCTGTCGATGCTCGCGCTGGGCCTGGCCTGCACCGCGCTGGCCTACCTGCTGTACTTCCGGCTGATCGCGGGCCTGGGCCCGTCGCGCACCATCACCGTGACCTTTTTGATACCGGTATTTGCGGTCGCCTACGGAAGCGGGTTATTGGGTGAAATGCTCACGCCATGGATGCTGCTATGCGGCGCCGTCGTGGTGCTCGGTACGGCGCTGGCCACCGGCGTGCTTACACTGTCGCGCAGACGCTAACGCCACCGCAATCCCCCCTGTTCATGAACGCTCGCCACGAAGCCCGGCCCTACCCGCCCATCAAACCCTACCGCAGCGGCATGCTGGCGCTCGACGCGCTGCACACCATGTACTGGGAAGAGTCGGGCAACCCCGAAGGTGTGCCAGTGCTATTCCTGCACGGAGGCCCGGGTGCGGGCTCGGGGCCCCGCCACCGCCAATTCTTCGACCCCACCCACTACCGCATCGTGCTGTTCGACCAACGCGGTGCCGGCAAGTCGACGCCACTGGGCGAGCACCGGGACAACACGACGCCACTGCTCATCGCCGACATCGAGCGGCTGCGCGAACTGCTCGGGATTGCCCGATGGCTGGTCTTCGGCGGGTCCTGGGGCTCCACGCTGGCGCTGGCCTACGGGCAGGCGCACCCGCAGCGCTGCAGCGGCTTCATCCTGCGCGGCATATTTTTATGCACCCAGACCGAGGTCGACTGGTTTCTGAACGGCATGGGCTGGTTCTTCCCGCAGGCGCATGCGCGCTTTGTCGCCGGCGTCGACCCGGGCGAACGCGCCGACCTGTTGGGCGCCTACTGCCGGCGCCTGTTCAGCCCCGACCCGGCGATCAGTATGCGGGCAGCGCGGGCTTGGAGCCGCTACGAGGCCAGCTGCCTGCACCTGCGTCCAGACCCGCAGGCCGAGCAGGCCTACGATGCGCCCGCAGTGGCCCTGGGTGTGGGCCGGCTGGAGGCCCACTACATGCGCAACCTGGGCTTCTTCGGCCCCGACCAACTGGTCAGCAACGCGCCCCTGCTGCAGGCGATTCCGGCCGTCATGGTGCAAGGCCGTTACGACGTGATCTGCCCGCCCGCCAACGCCTGGCGGCTGCACCAGGCCTGGCCGAACTCGAGGCTGCAGTTCATCGACGATGCCGGCCACTCGGCCTTCGAGCCCGCCACCCTGACGGCGCTGGTCGCAGCAGCAAACCAGTTCCGCGACCAGGGGCACTTCGCGCTGCCGGACCCGGACTAAACGCGCCAGCGATCGCAGTCGCGCCGCTATGCGTGCCAGATAGTGAACGACGCTGCACCCGCAGGCTGCACCGGGCGTGCGACCGGCTGCTGCTGCGGGTCGTCGAAACCCAGCGCCATGCCCGCCACCAGCAGATCGTCCGGCGCAGCGCCGATGCCAGCCAGCACAGTATCGGAGAGGCCTTTCCAGCCGATCTGCAGTTCGGTGCGCAGCGAACGCGTTTGGGCCGCCAGCACGATGTTTTGCACAAACATACCGTAGTCCAGAAGCGAGCCGGAGCCCAACAGGCGGCTGATCGTAAAAAGCAGCCCGACTGGCGCGTCATAAAAACGGAAATAGCGCGCCAGTGCCGCTTCTGCTCGCGTCAAATTGCCGTCGGCTGCCGCCACGGCCTGCGTCAAAAACTCGTCGCCCCCCTGCTCGCCGCCGGGCCAGTCGAAGTTGCCGGGATGGCGAACAAACTGCTGATTAAAGCGCCCCCGCGACTCGGCCGTCGGATTGCCCAACTCGGCCGCCAGTTTGCCCACCTCGGGCCCCGTGACGTCGAGCATCTGCCCGAGCGCCCCGCCCTGCAGCACCCATACGGTCCACGGCTGGGTATTGGTCCCCGAAGGCGCGCGACAGGACAGCTCCAGCAGGTCGGTCAGCAGCGCCGGCGCCACCGCCGCAGGCGAAAAGCCACCGGGTGCAAAGCCTTTCGGTCGGGGGTCGTCGGAAAACTGCATGGCGCACCTAGAAATCGGGTTGGCCCATTGTAGGTTTGGGGGGCTGGCATCGGTCTTGCAGTACACAGCCATGCACATCCCCCCAGCACCAACTTGTCAGTCCCCCGACAGGCACCATGACGGCACGCGTGCATCAACCCAGGCGACCCATCGTAGCCGCCAAAAAGGAGTAGCCCCCATGCCCACGCAGCAGAATCGCCGGCCCGCAACCAACGCCTTCCCCCGTTCCACAGGCCTGATGGCCGCAGTGGTTCTGGCGGCGACAGTCTTCATCGCCGGCCCCGCATCGGCGGCACCCAGCCCGCAACCCGGGTTGCGCAGCGCGGCGGCGGGTCTGCTGCCGACGCTCGGCGCCAAACCCCCAGTGCGCAGGCGGCCGGTGGTGGACCAGCGCAATTGGATTCGCTATGCGGGCGCGCCGCTCAACGACACCGTGACGGCGACGGCGGTGGCCGAGGGGCAGCGCCACTGGGTCCGCTACGCGGGCGTCCCGGTCGGCGAGGGCATGGACATGCAGCCTCCTTCCGTCGCACAGGCGCAATGGGTCAGCTATCCGCCACGCGCCGCTCGGCCGCTGGCAGACGACGAGGTCGAGCAGCAGCAGGAAGACCGCCGGGACTGGATCCATTACCAGGCCAAGAAGGCGGACGACTCCGTTCAACCGGTGGCGCGCCCCCGGCTACCTGACGTCGGCCAGCAGCTGGCGCGGCTCGGGCGCTGAGCAGCACGCCGCCAAGGTCCCGGTTCGTGGCCCTGCCCGCAGGGGCATTGGCGTGATGGCGTCGACGGCCGGACCGCTCAGTCGCAGTCCCTGAACTTGCTTTCCTGGCATTCGCGTGCCAGATTCTGCGCGCGGGTGATTTGCTGCGGCTTCATGCGGCTGGCCACCAGGTCGCGGCCGCGCAGCGCCTCAGCGTTGCCGGCGGCGGCCCCCAGGTTGAACCACATATGCGCGCGTACATCGTCCTTTCTCAGGCCATGGCCCTGGAAATACAGCGCGCCCAGTCGCGCCTGCGCGCCGGCGTGGCCGCGCTCGGCGGCCTGCCGGTACCAGACGGCAGCCTCGGCATGGTCCTGCGCGACACCGCGGCCGTCACCGTACATCGAGCCGATGACATAGCGCGCCGTCGCGTCCCCTCCGGCCGCCAGAACACGCAGGATCTTCAGCGCGCCGGCATAGTCCTCGCGGCCATAGGCGGCCTCGGCGTCCTCCATGGCACCGGCCAGCGCACCTATGGACGCCAGCAGCAGTGCTGCAAACAACAGGCCTGAACGCTTTGTCATCGGTCTCTTGGGCATGGGTTGCGGCTGTTTTCAGGGGTGCACATCTTCGGTAAACCAGCTGTCGGGCAGTTGAATACCTAGCCCCTGCTCCCTGGCCAGGCGGTGCACCAGCGCGCCAACCGCGGCAAACTGCAGGCCCAGGCCGATATTGTTGATGAAGCAGGAAATCTGCCCATCGTTCTGGCGACCACCAGCACCGGCGCCAGCGCCCATCAGCGTGTGCAGTTCCACCGCAGACTCCCAGCCCGATTCGCTGGCCTGATGCTCCCCCTGTTCGTTGGGATCCTGCCCGTAAATGCACCGCTCACCCTGGCCGATGATGTAATTCTCCGGAACGCTGCTATGCGAATGCACCGCGATGCAATCGGCCTGGGCGATCACGTCCTCGCCCAGCTCCAGATGCTTCACGCAGGACAGGTGGGTGCCGGGGCTTATCCATTCGGGTCTGATCACCTGGGTGATCGAATTGGTCGTGGTCGCGACGATGTCCATGCCGACAGCCGCGTCCTGCGGCCGGTCGACCGCAATCACCGGTATGCCGACCCTTGCGCTCATGCGCTGGGAAAATTCCTCACGCTTTTGACGGGTCGGGCTGTAAACCTTGATGTAATCCAGGGCGCGGGCCGCGCAGGCCGACACCACCTGCGTCTCGGCCTGCCAGCCGGCTCCGAACAGCCCCATGGTGCGGGCGTCCTGGCGCGCCATGTACTTGATGGCAAGCCCGCCGGTGGCGCCGACCCTGAAACCCTGCACCACACCATCGGGGAGCATGGCGATCATCTTGCCGTTTTCCATATCAAACAGTGCGATCAAACCGACCCAGTTGCCATCGGCCAGCGGTTGCTTGTCTTTGCGAATACCGTGCGGCGTCCTGTTCCACTTGATGATGTCGGAATTGATCCGCAGCGCGGTCACGCGGCGCTTGGGCAGTACGCCTTCCATGGACTTAAAAACATAGTACGAGTCCTCGCCCATCGGCGCGTACAGGTCCGAGCGTGGGCGGCTCAGCGCACGCTGGTGGAAGCGCTCGAGATAAGCTTCCTCGAGCACTTCCATGCAATCCTTCATGGTCAGCAGCTTGCGCACTTCGTCGTTGGAGATGATCAGCATGTTGTGGTCCTCTTGGGGCCGCCCGATCGTTCGATCAGGCCGCCTGGTTTTTCTAGTTGATGACGATGCGACCCTTGGCCACCACATCGGTCCAAAGGCGGATCTCGCTGCGGATGAGTTGCTCCAGTTTGTCCGGCTTGCCACCCACCGGCACCACACCCTGTCCCGCCAGAGTCTGGCGGACATCGGGCGTTGCCAGCAAGGCCTCCAACTCGACGTTCATTTTGGCGACGATCGCCGCGGGCGTTCCGGCGGGAGCCATCACGCCCGACCATGTCTCGACGACGATCTCGCCGAAGCCAGCCTCCGATAGCGGCGCCACCTGCGGGAATTGGGGCACCCGGGTACGCCCCAGTACCGCGATCATCTTCACCCTGCCACTTTCAACGAATGGCGCCGCCGTCTGCAGCGCGACCACGCTGGCCTGCACATGGCCGGCGATCAGGTCGCTCATCGCGCCGCTGGAGCCTTTGTAAGGCACATGGAGCATGTCCAGTCCGGCGCGCTGCTTGATCAACTCCATCGCCAGGTGCTGGGTGGTTCCCAGGCCCGGTGACGAATAAGCCATGCTGCCGGGTTGGCGCTTCACCACCTCGGCGAACTCACGCATCGTGGAGGCGGGGAACTTTTCCGGCACCACCAGCGTCATGACACTGGAACTGAGCAGAGATACCGGAACAAAACCCCGGATCGGGTCGTAGGGCAGCTTGGGCGTGGTTGCCGCCAGCGTTCCAAAGGACGTGTTGGCAATCAAGAAGGTATAGCCGTCGGGATCGGCCTTGGCGACCGCGTCGGCGCCGATGATGCCACCGGCCCCCGCCTTGTTCTCGACGACCACCGGCACATTCCAGCGCTGCGACAGCTTGGGGCCGAGCAGTCGCGCCAGCATATCGGAGGTGATGCCGGTCGTCGACGGAACGACGAACCGGATCGTCCGACTCGGATAGTCCTGCGCCGTCGCGCTGCCATTGACCATCGCGCCGCACAGCAGCACCAGCAGGGCCGCCACACTTCGCATTGCGTTCATCGTCTTCATGAAAATCCCCGCTATACCGCTTCGGACAAAAAATAAAGCCTAAATCCGACCCGGACCCCTGCCGACAGCAACCGGCCCGGGCGGCTCGCCAAGACGGCAACTATAGCGGCACGTCCGTGCTCGTCCGCTTGCATGCGCGGCGCTACATCTACGGCGCTGAACGGCTGGGGTTTACCGCGACGCTGCCGTCTGCGCGCTGTAGCACAATAGCCTCGCCTTGCCGTAGGCGCTCGGTCGCCCACCCCAACCCTCGTAGCCAGGAATTCCGATCGCCATGAGCACCCCTGCCAGACAGCCGCTGAATTTCCCCACCGACGCGGCGATGCGCAGCTTTGCCGACGCACCCGACCCGCGCCTGCGCCATGTGATGGGCTTGCTGGTGAAGCATCTGCACGCGTTTGTGGCCGAGTCCGGGCTCAGCAAGGAGGAGTGGATGCGCGGGCTGGAGTTCCTCACCCAGTCGGCCGCCATCACCACCCACGAGCGCAACGAGTTCAACCTGCTGTCGGACGTGATGGGCATATCGTCGATGGTCGACGTGCTATCCCAGCGCCCCGACAGCACGCCCAGCAGCGTGCTCGGACCCTTTCACAACCTCGACTCCCGGCTGCGCGAGAACGGATGCGACCTGACATGCTGCCCGCAGGCACTTCGCAGGCGGTGGTGGACCGCTTCAACGCAGCCCTCAACAAGGCGATGGAGTCGCCCGACATCGTGGAGAAATTCGCCCAACTCGGCATGTCCAGCAGCCACAACAGCGCAGCCGACTTCGGCACCTTCCTGCGCGCCGAGGTTCCGAAATGGGCCGCGGTGGTGAAAAGCTCGGGCGCGAAGGCCGACTGAGCCAACTGGCTTAGGGCGAGGGCTTCAAGCCCTCAACCTGTTTCGCCCATGGACCGTTGGACGACGGCCATGATGGTTCATCAGGCCACGTCTCATTTCACCGTTCCCCCCTTATATGGGTTGGTGTTAAAGCCGTCGTTTGCTCTGAAAAACGGGATGTCATTGGTCTTGCCAACGTAGGCGCCCTTCATTAACACATCCATGCTGGTGGTGATCGTCAGTAGTTCAGCCTTATGATCGGTCACGCTGTGCGCGTGATAGTGATACCCAATGCTGTCGTGATCGTGAGCGCCAAAATCATCAAGCGCTGTGCTGTAGCCGAGCATCTTGCTGTCACTGCTCCTGTATTTTCCAAAGACGGCAATACCGTCGTAGCCAAACCCGATCAATGGCGGATGGCTCTTGCCGATATAATCAGCATCTCCATAAATGTTCAGACTAAACCCGGATTGGTAACCGTCGAAGTGGCAGTGTGGCCCCCCGCCCCCTTTGCCGACATGACAACCGATTGCCGTCATCTCCCCATTCTGGTTGGCAGGCACTAAGGTATTGCCATAGGTAGGAAATATAACTGATCCATCAACCAATATGCCATTATCTGCGCTGTCAGCATAGGTATAAACATTCGCCTTGAGCGAAGCAGTGCTTCTCGCCGTCCATAAGTTTTCAGTGATTACATTATCCGTTACATCACTCACGACACCGTAGTCTTTCATCGGAATCATCGCCACATAATTTTCAAGATTTGAGAATCGCGTGACTTTCAAGGTTGGGTACTCACCCGTGCTGTCACCAGGCGGGTGGGGAACGTCTTTAAGACCGTTTGGAGACGCCGGATTTCCGTAGCTGACAATAACCATGAACGGGTGGTATTTCCCCGCGGCGTTCTTTTCGTTTGTAAAGTAGACATAGGGCACCAAGTTCTGCCCTGGAGTGCCATCGGCGATGGAGTCACTAAATAGCTTGAAGGAGAGAGTGGCGTCTCTGTAGGCTGAGTATAGATCTGTGGAGTACCTTAATTTCTCTCCGGAAGCTTCTACAGCAGACTTTATGGAGGCCAGCATGGCGTCTGCGCTGGCTTTTGTCGTGGCATCATTGCCTGCTGTTAATATTTGACTGCGGTAGGTCGCATTAACTCCTTTGTAAATGCTGCCTGATACTCCTTCAGTGGCCGCCACGGAATTTTTTGAGAAAAACGCAGCAGCAGCATTGCTGACTATCACCACCTTGTTTGGATTTAGGTCATCAGGAATTCCAAAGTCAATCGGCGACTCATACAAATAAAACTTTGTGGCAGATGCGGCATCGGCTATCAGTTTATATACTCCGTCCGTGCGGTTTACATAGTAATTCTGCGCGCTGCTGCTAAAGCTGGCGTCTTCGTCCCATGCTCCCGTGTATGTGGTAGTTTGAGTAGTCGTGGCAATGACGTAGCTGTACTTGTAGCGCTTTTTGGCCTGCAGTAGTTTGGTGGTCGCATCGTAGGAAAAGGTCAGATAGCCATACAGCGCTGACGCCTTGCCGAAGTTATTGCGGAACTTTAATTTATTCGAATCGGTAGCGTCAAAATCGATCGAATTGTTCGGATGCAGATGGGAGTCGATCCGGAAATAGCCGGAGGAATCCGACACCACCTGTATCAGTTTGCTCAGGTAGTCGTTGTCAGTCGAAGCCGAAGACAGGCTGGACGACGCCGCCGCGTATCCTGTTGTAGCGCTATAGGTGGAGCCGATCGCGAGGTAATTGGACGCAGTGCCTGCCGTGGCGGCGTCCGAGATCATGTACCTGCTGCGACTCACCAAGCTGCTGGCAGACGCCAGGCTGGCGGGCTGGTAGTTGGTTTGCATGATCGAGGCGAACGGCGCCGGCGCGTAATACACCGCGCTGGTCGAACTGGTGCTTGCCGCCGCCGGGGTGACGGCCACCGTGCCCGACGCCACGCCGGTTCCGGCGCTGTTGGTGGCCGTGACGCTGCAGCTGTAGGCGCT
>CAISIP010000269.1 GCA_903885415.1 uncultured beta proteobacterium | reverse complement strand
TTTCCCTTGGTGTCGTAGACGTAGCTTCCGGCCGAATGGTCCATGGTGTAGCTGGTGGGTGTGCGGCCCTCGGCTTTTTTGTAGTAGACCTTGAAGTCCTTGGCCAGCGCGGCCAGCTGTTCGGGCGAATCCGGGCGCAGCGCCAGAAAGCCGGGGTCAAAATTCGCCACATAGGCCTTGAGCACTTCCGGCGTGTCGCGATCGGGGTCGATGGTGATGAATAGGGCTTGCAGACGGTCACCGTCGGTGCCCAGCAGCTTACGCACCTCGACCAGTTCGGCCAGGGTAGTCGGGCAGACGTCGGGGCACTGGGTGTAGCCGAAGAAGACCACCACCACCTTGCCAGAAAAATCCCGGATGCTGCGCGGCTGGCCGTTGTGGTCGGGCAGCGGGAAGTCGCGCGCGTAGTCGGCGCCGGTGATGTCGATGGCGGCAAAGGCGGGTTTCCTGTCGGAGCAGGCTGCGAACAACGCGCCGGCGCAGCACAGCGCGGCGGCGAGCAGTCTGCGGCGTTGGCTCATGGCTGCGCCTGCATCGCGGCTTGGGTCGCGGTTCATAGAAGGTAGTGGTCGAGCAGCAGCGCCGCGAACAGCAGGCTCAGATGCCACAGCGAAAACCGGAAGGTCTGGCGCGCCAGCGCGTCCGAGTAGTTGCGCCACAGCCGCAGTCCGTACAAGCAAAAGCCGGCGCTCAGTACGATGGCGGCAGCCAGATAGAGCCAGGAGCTCATCCCCATCGCGTAGGGCAGCAGGCAGGCGGCGAACAGCACGATGGTGTAGAGCAGGATCTGCAGCCGGGTGAACGCGCTGCCGTGGGTGACCGGGAGCATAGGCAGGCCGGACTTGCGGTATTCCTCGACCCGGTACAGCGCCAGCGCCCAGAAGTGCGGCGGCGTCCACAGGAAGATGATCAGGAACAGCACCAGCGCCTCGGGCCCGACGTCGCCGGTCATCGCCGCCCAGCCCAGCACCGGTGGCATCGCGCCCGACGCGCCGCCGATGACGATGTTTTGCGGCGTCAGTGGCTTGAGGATGACGGTGTAGACCACCGCGTAGCCGACGAAGGTGGCAAAGGTCAACCACATCGTCAGCGGGTTCACCCACAGGTACAGGATGGCCGATCCGCCCGCGCACAGGACAGCCGAGAACAGCAGCGTCTGCAGGTTGCCGAGCTCGCCGCGCGCGGTCGGGCGCCATGCGGTGCGCTTCATCTTGGCGTCTATTCCCTGCTCGACGATGCAATTGAAGGCCGCCGCTGCGCCCGCGACCAGCCAGATGCCCAGGCTGGCGAGCGCCGCAAGGCGCAACTCGGACACGCTGGGCGCACCGGGGACGGCCAGTACCATGCCGATCACCGCGCAGAAGACGATCAGCTGGACCACGCGCGGCTTGGTCAGCGCGTAGTACTGGCGCAGCACCGAGGCCTTGGCGCTGTGCAGGGGGGTGGGGTTGGCGGTCATGCGGGGGCGTCCGATCGGTTCAGTCTGTGCTCGGCTTGGGCATTGGTGCGGGGACGGGCGGCGGTTGCCGCGACGGTCCAGCCCAGTACCACCGCCAGCGCCGCTGCGCCGGCGGTGTGCGCCAGCGCGGCGGCCAGCGGCCAGCCCAGCAGCACATTGGCCAGTCCGCTGGCGAACTGCATCAGCAGCAGCGCCGCGAGCCAGCGCGCGTTGGTGCGCAGGCCGGCCACCGCGCCGAGCCGCCAGGCCAGCAGGCCCAGCAGCGCGACGACTACGAAGGCCATCAGGCGGTGGGCAACATGGATCGCGGTCAGCGCCTCAAAGCGGATGGGCGAGCCATCGGCTGCCAGGCCGAGTTCACGCCAGATCTGAAAGCCCTGGTCAAAGCGCATGTCGGGCCACCAACTGGCCTGGCACTGCGGGAAGTCGGTACACGCGAGCACCGCATAGTTGGTGCTGACCCAGCCGCCCAGTGCGAGCTGCAGCGCCAGCGCGGCGCAGCCCAGCAGCAGCAGCGCACGGGTGGCGCGGTCCAGCGGCAGGCGGCTTCGCTGCTGCTGCTGCCGGCCAAGCCGCTCGGCCTGAACGCCCAGCAGCACCAGCAGCAGCAGGCCGCCGAGCAGGTGCAGTGTGACGATCGCCGGGAACAGTTTCATGGTCACCGTCAGCGCACCAAAAGCGCCCTGCACGCAGACCCAGAGCAGCGTCAGTGTGGGCAGCCAGGGGTCGGGCTGCGCCTGTGGGTCGCCGGCGCGCAGCCGTTCGCGCCAGGTCGCCGCCGCCAGCAGCAGGATCAGTGCGCCGACGCCGCCAGCCATGTAGCGGTGGAGCATCTCGATCCAGGCTTTGGTGTGGGTGACCGGGCCCGAAGGCATCGCCGATTCGGCGGCTGATATTGCCGCGCGGGCGCCCACCGGGCTCGCGCTGGCATAGCATCCGGGCCAGTCGGGGCAGCCCAGGCCAGAGTCGCTCAGTCGGGTGAAGGCGCCGAACAGCACCAGATCGAAGCTCAGAAACAGCGTCAGCAGCGTCAGCGCGCGCAGCCAGCCCAGGCCCGAGAGCCCGC
>CAISIP010000268.1 GCA_903885415.1 uncultured beta proteobacterium | reverse complement strand
GGCCTGCCAAAGCGCAGCAAACGAATGAGAAGGAGCCTCCAATGGATGCATCGATGTGGGTAGCCAAGACCGGTCTGGACGCCCAGCAGACCCGGATGAACGTGATCTCGAATAACCTGGCCAACGTCAACACGACCGGCTTCAAGCGCGACCGCGCGGTTTTCGAAGACCTGCTGTACCAAAATATCCGGCAGGCTGGCGGACAGACCGACACCAACTCGCAGGCGCCCACCGGCCTGATGCTGGGCACCGGCGTCAAGGTTGTCGCCACCGAAAAGCTGCACGCCCAGGGCGGCATGGTCAACAGCCAGAACCCGCTCGACGCGGCGATCTCCGGCGAGGGCTTTTTCCAGGTCGCGCAGGCCGACGGCAGCACCGCCTACACCCGTGACGGCAACTTCAAACTATCGGCCACCGGGCAGCTGGTGACAGCGTCGGGCGCACTACTGGTGCCCAACGTCACCATCCCCGCCACCGCGTCGAGCGTAACGATCGGCCGCGACGGGTCGGTGTCGGTCGAGCTGACGACCGGCGGGCAGCAGGTGCTCACGCCGATCACGCTGGCGCGCTTTGTGAACCCCAGCGGCCTGATGGCCATCGGCCAGAACCTGATGAAGGAAACCCCCGCCAGCGGCACCCCGACGGTGGCACGACCCGGCGTGGGCGGTCTGGGCTCGCTGATGCAGGGAACGCTCGAGGCATCGAACGTGAACGTGGTCGAAGAAATGGTCAACATGATCGAAACCCAGCGCGCCTACGAGATCAACTCCAAGGCGATCTCGGCGGTCGACGGCATGCTCAAGTACGTCAACCAGAACATGTAAGCGCAGGCCATGAAATACGCACTGTCCCTGATCCTCCTGGCCTCGGCCATGCTGAGCGGCTGCAACAGCATGCCGCCCAGGCCGATGGAGCACTCGACCGATTTCGGCCCGGTGTTTCCAGTCGCGCCGCCTGCGGCCCGCGCAGCGACCGGCGGCATCTACACCAGCCAGCAAAGCGACAGCTGGTTCGGTCGCGGCCGCAATTTCCAGATCGGCGACATCATCACCGTGCTACTCGACGAAGAGACCACCGCCAGCCGCACCAGCAGCGCCAAGCTCAACCACTCGGCGTCCAACAATGTGATCCCGATGTCGGGATTCCTTAAAAACGGCCTGTTCAAGGGCGGAAACCTGACCAGCCCCTCGGTGACCAGCGACGGCGGCGGCGGCATCGATCAAAACGGGGTCATCAAGGGCTCGCTGGCAGTCTCGGTGACCAGCATCCTGGGCAACGGCAACCTGGTGCTGCGTGGCGAGAAGCAGCTTGGGCTGACCGAAGGCTCCGAGGTAATCCAGGTCGCTGGGATCATCCGACCCGAAGACGTGGCGCCCAACAACACGGTGCAGTCCAAGCGGCTGGCGAACGCACAAATCATTTACCGAGGAACCGGCGACCTGGCCGCCGCCTCGAAGGCCGGCTGGGGCACCAGCGCGCTTCTCAAGATACTGCCTTTCTAGGTCCGACCGGAGTACCCCATGAAAAAATGCCTGCTCAGCCTGCTGCTGTTCGCGATGGCCGTGTCCAACGCGCACGCAGACCGGGTCAAGGACCTGGCCAGCCTGGCCGCGATGCGCAGCAACCAGCTGATCGGCTACGGGCTGGTCGTCGGGCTGCAGGGAACCGGCGACGGCTCCGACCTGTCGTTCACCACGCAGAGCATCAAGACGCTGCTGAGCCGCCTGGGCGTGAGCCAGGAGGGGCCGCTTTCGGACTTCGAAACCGCGGGCGTGACCGCCGCCGGACAAAACACCGGCAAGATCGACGTCAAGAACGCCGCGGCAGTGATGGTCACCGCCGACCTGCCGGGAATGGCCAAACCCGGCCAGCGCATCGACGTGAACATATCGGCCATCGGCAAGGCGTCGAGCCTGCGTGGCGGCACCTTGCTGCTAACCAGCCTGCGCGGGGTCGACGGCGAAATCTACGCGCTGGCCCAGGGCCCGCTGCCGGCCACCTCGGTCGACGCCGGCGGCGCCGGCTCGAAGGTGACGATCGGTGTACCGACCGCGTCGCGCATACCCGGGGGCGCCAGCGTCGAGAAGGTCGTCGAGAACCCTTTTGACAAGACCGACCATGTGCTGCTCAATGTGCGCGAGAGCGACTTCACCACCACCACCGCGATCGTCAAGGCGATCAACGAAAAGTTCGGCGCCGACATTGCACGCGCGCTCGACGGCGTATCGATCACGGTACGCGCGCCGCAAGACACCACCCAGCGCGTAAGCTTCATGAGCATGGTCGAGAACATCGACGTGCAGCCCGGCGAGGCGCCCGCGCGCATCGTCATCAACGCCCGCACTGGCACCGTCGTCATCAGCCGCAATGTGCGCGTCCCGGCGCCCGCGGACAGCCACGGATCGATCACCGTGTCGGTCACCGCGACCACCGAG
>CAISIP010000267.1 GCA_903885415.1 uncultured beta proteobacterium | reverse complement strand
GCCACGGGTGACGGCGAGCATCAGGTTCTGGAACATCATCAGCAGGCCGAAGGTGGCGAAAATCTGCATATTGGACTCATCGTGCAGCGGCTGTATCACCAGCCGCTGGATGGCCACGCCCAGCACGCCAACCAGCGGCGCCACCAGCAACACCGACAGATAGGGACTGATACCGAACTGGGTGTAGGCGTAGTAGCTGCCGTACATACCAAACATCACCAACTCGCCTTGCGCGAAGTTCACGATGCGCACGACGCCAAATATCAGGTTCAGTCCGATGCTGACCAGCCCGTAGATGCCGCCGAGCAGGATGCCGACCACCAGCACATTGAGAAATTGATCCATGGACTTTGCTTTCTTAGACCTTGTTCAACACATAGCCAACGCGCGGGAAGTGCACATGAACGGTACCGGCGCGCGGGTCGCTGCGGCGCAGGCTGTAATGCGTGCGTGTGGCCGCAACCAGAACGCCGACGCTCGGCTCCGGTCCGAAACTCTCGGCCGTGACGCTCACCATGCTGCCCGGCGCAATGCCGTGCTCGTCGATCCATTCGCTATCGTTCAGTGGCCCCTGCCCCGGCCCGGCCGGCTCGCTGCGCGCGGCCACCGCGATCGCCTGCGCAGAGGTCGACGGCGCGCTACGGCCGTGGCCTATCGCCTGCATGCGGTCCATCCAGCTGCCCAGGGCGGGAAAATCGCGCAGCATGTCGGACTGCACCGGTTCGCGGATGCGGCTGAACCACAGCGGGTGGTAGGCCGAAAAATCGGCAATGCACGGCGTGTCGCCCAGCAAATAGCGGTTGGTGTGCAGCATATCGGACAGGCGGCGCAGGTAGGACTTTCGCGCCGCGGCGGCGTCCTGCGGCTGCGCGCGCTGCATGCCGGCAAACATGGCGCCACGGTCGTCCATAAATGCCTGCGCAGACTCTTTGGCGCCACCGGCGAAATTGTGCGCTTCGGGCCGAGGGCCAGCGATCATGGCCCAAAACAAGCTGCTGTCGGCCCATTGCGCGACCACCCGCGCCAGCCCCTCGCCGGGCTTCGGATAGAGGCCTGGCTGCGGCGCAATCTGCTCGAGCACCTCGCAGATCAGCGCGGTATCGCAATAAATGTCGGCACCTATCTGCAGCAACGGTGTTCTGCGGTAGCCGCCGGTGAGCGCCACCACGTCGGGCTTGGGGGCGATTGCCGGTATATGGACCGATGCCCAGTCGAGCCGCTTGTAGCCCAGCACCAGGCGCAGCTTCTCCGAGAATGGCGAAACCGGGAAATGGTGCAGGATCGGTTCGGGCATGGCGCTGCGCGGGACTAGACGACGCCGAGGCTTCGGCCAATAGGCCAATAGGTGCCGCCGCTGGTCACGCCACCGTCGACCGCGATATCGGCTCCGGTGACATAGGATGAGGTCGGCCCCAGCAGGAACAGCAGCACCTCGGCAATCTGGTCGGCCGATGCCATCTGCTGCATCGGTATGATCGACTGCAGCGCCTGGTATAGCGCGGCGTTGGAGCGGATCATCTCGGTGTCGACGACGCCGGGGCAGACGCAGTTGACGCGTATTCCGGCTGCTGCCAGTTCGATCGATGCGCTTTTGCTGAGCCCGCGCAGGGCCCACTTGCTGGTGGAATAGGCCGCCGAATAGTAGCCGGTCATTCCCACCGTAGAAGAAATATTGACGATCGATGCGCCCTTGGGCATCAGGGGCGCGAGCCGGTTGATGCCCAGGAAAGCGCCGGTCAGGTTCACCCGCAGCACCCGCTCCCACTCCTGCAGCGAGGCCTTGGTGACGGTGTTGCGCGGCCCGGTGATGCCGGCGTTGTTCACCAGTCCGAGCAGCGGTTCCGCGGCCGCGGTGATCTGCTGCGCCAGTGTGTCCCAGGATTCGGGTGCCGACACGTCGAGCTCCAGGCAACTGAGCTTGGCGGCATGCTCGCCCGCGGCCGCCCGCAACGCGGCCCAGGCCGGATCGGCGGCGCCGAGCCAGTCCATTGCATACACATGCGCGCCCTGCTGCAGCAGCATGCGCGCGATGGACGCGCCCTGCCCGCGCGCTGCGCCGGTAACCACCGCCGCCTTGCCCTGCCAGTAGTCGCTCATGCGGGGCTCCTTTGCAAAGGCGGCAGTATCAGGTCGGCGGCGGGTATCGCTTCGCCGCGCAGGAAGCGCTGCAGGTTGTTGAAGACATGGCGCGCGACGTTGGCGACATTGTCGAATACGCCGCCGCCGGAATGCGGCGTCAGCACCACCTGGTCGAGTTGCAGCAGCGGGTTGTCGGACCGCGGCGGCTCGGGGGCAAAAGCGTCGAGTCCAGCGCCGCGCAGCTTGCCGCTTAGCAAGGCCTGGTACAGCGCGTCCTCGTCGACGAGTTCACCGCGCGCGGTGTTGATCAACACCGCGCCGTCCTTCATCGCTGCGATCGACGCGGCGTTGATCATGAGGCGGGTCTGGGCGGTGAGCGGCGCGTGCAGGCTGACGATATCGCTGCACGCGAGCAGTTCTTGCAGCGGCGTGTAGCTTGCAGCCAGCGCCGTTTCGGTCGAGGCGTCTGCGCGCTGCAGGTCACAGTAGATGATGCGGGCGTCGAAGCCGCGCAGGCGCCGCGCGAGCATGCGTCCGATATGGCCGAAGCCGACCAGACCGATGGTCTTGCCGGCGATCTGAAAACAGGTCTCGCGCATCTCCGGGTTCGGCCACCGGCCCTCGCGCATGGCGCGGTTGACATAGGGCAGCCTGCGGTAGACACCGAGCATCAACCCGATCGCCAGCTCGGCCACCGGCGCCGCGTTGGCGCCGGTGGTGATCGCCAGCCCGACGCCGCGCAGTCGCGCAGCATCGAGGTCGATGCGGTCGTAGCCCACACCCCATTTGTGGATCAGGCACAGCCCGGTGGCGTGCGCGATCATGGCGGCGTCGACGGCAGCAAAGCCGGCCACAATGAACGCGGCAGGCCCGGCCAGCGCCATCTGCTCGGTCGTGTCGTAGGAATCGGCAAAGTGCAATTCGAAACCAGCCGGCGCGCTTTGGCGAACCAGCTCACGCACGGCCGTCGACCAGACGTCCAGACAGGCTACCCGGTGGTGCATCAGTTACGCGCCAGACTCTTGAGCGTCACACCCGGGCTCACGGCAGCCTTGGGGTAGACGCTGTACAGCTTGCCGCCCTGCCACTGCATGGTGGTGGTGAACACGCGCTGGTTCTGGAAGTTCTGGTCGAACTTGGTTCCGTAGCCATTGGCATAGGTTCCGACCGGCTTGTCCATCTTGGCTGCGGCCGCGCGCACCTTGTCCAGATCGGTGCTACCCGCTGACTGGATCGCTTCAAACAACATCTGCATGCCGACGTAGGCGGCCAAGCCCTGCAGGGCAATCGGTTCCATCTTGTACTTGGCGCGGTAGGCCTCGAGGTAGGCCTTGGCACCGGGGCCGAAACTCTCCGGAACGTCGATGCGGGTGTAGCCAACGATCAGCAGGCCTTCGATCGAAGCGGCGCCGAGCGACTCCAGCGTTTCGGCGGTGTCGCCGGTTCCGACCCACAGCATCGCCGGCGGCTTGAAGCCCTGGTCGCGCGCCGTACGCAGCAGCAGGTTGCCGTCGGGCACGTAGCCGGTCTGGATCAGCACGTCGGGGTTGGTCTGCTTGGCGCGCAACACCGTGTCGTTGAGGTCGATCGACTTGGACGAATGCGAGCCCATGCCGACGACCTTGACGCCGGCCAGGTCGAACAGGCGCTTTTGCTCCTTGGCGATCGACGAGCCATAGATCGAATCCTCATGCTCGATCCACACCTTGATGTCCTTGAGGTCTTTTTTCAGCGCCGGCGCGATCAGGTCGCGCACCGTGTCGACCGTGCCGGCCGAGAAATGCGCCGACGACGGGCTCGCCCGAACAAAATTGGGCAGGCCACGGTCGGTCAGATCAGCCGCCAGTGCGTTGGTTTCCCAATACAGCTTGTTGTAACGCGCAGCGGCGTCGCTGGTCGCGTTCGATACGGCGCTGGCGTAGGTGCCGACGAACATGTCGACCTTGTCCTTGGTCGCCAATTGCTCGACCGTCGCGATGCCCTGCTGCGGGGTCGCCGCGTCGCCCCGAACCAGGTCGATCTTGCGGCCCAGCACGCCACCAGCCGCGTTGATGCGCTCGACCGCCAACTCGTAGCCGCGACCGACTTCGGTGCCATACAGCGCCATTGGCCCGCTGTAGGGGTTGATCGAGCCGACCTTGATGGTCTGCTGTGCGTAAGCCTGTTGCGCCAGCGCGGCCGCAGCCAGCAAGGCGGTGGCCGTCAATCTCTTGAAAGAACCCATGTGTATCTCCTTCGGTTGAATAAATGGTCTGAACCCACAACTCTCCGCGCTAGCCGGGAACGCATCGCAGTCGCGTCCGACGGCTCCGGGCCCCGTCATTCCGGCTTGATGCCGGCCCCTTCCGCTATCCGGCGAAACCTTTCGGTCTCGCTGATCTGAAACCTGCGCATGTCGGCCGGCGCCAGCGGCATCGGATCCGATCCGATCTTGGCGATGAACTGCAGCGCACCCGGCGTTGCGAGTATTTTCTGCACCGAGTCGACCAGCCGGGTGGTGACCGCTTCCGGCGTCTCCGATCGGATGTACAGCGATGTCCAGGTGTAGTTGACATAGTCGGAGAAGCCGCTTTCCCGAACCGTCGGAATCTCCGGACTGTCCGGATGGCGCTTGTCGCCCGACACCGCGATGGCGCGCAGTTTGCCGGCTTTGACCTGGGGTATGGCGGCAATCAAGTCGCTCACCGCCCAGTCGAGCTGATTGCCCATCAACGCGGTGAACACCTCGGGTGCCCCCTTGTACATGATGTTGACATGCTGGGTGGCGCTGGTGCTGGCAAACCATTCCGCCGACAGCCGGAAGCCGGCGGTGTAGTTGCCCACATTGAGCAGCTGCTTGCTGCTTTTGGCGGCGCTGACCAGCTCGGCCACGCTGCCGATCTTGGACCCCGCGGGCGCGAGGAAAATCATCATGCCGCGCGCCAGCCCGCTGACTGGCTTGAAATCCTTGATGCCGTCGTAGGGTATGTCTTTCACGACGCTGGGGTTGACCGCCATGTGGGTGTTGGTTCCCAGAAACAGCGTGTAGCCGTCGGCGGGCGCCTGCTTGACCGCCATCGCCGCGATCACGCCGTTGGCGCCGGGCTTGTTCTCGATGACCACCGTCTGGCCCAGCAGCTGGCCGAGCTGCTCGCCAAAATAGCGCGCCGTGATGTCCGAGCCGCTGCCCGGCGACGTCGGTACGACGATGCGCAAGGCCTTGCCTGGAAAGCTGGCCACCTGCGCCTGACCCGTGCCCCCCGCGATGGCAATTGCTGCGGCGAGAAGCTTCAATAGGATGGCGTTTGGCATGGGGCGTCCTGGGGTTGGGATCGGTGCGGTGGCGGGGTCGGTTCAGGCCGGGGCGAAGCGTGCCACCGCGGTGGCGCCTTCGTCTTCGAACACCAGCCGCAGCCGCTGGTCGATCACCAGGCGCTCGGGGTCGTCGATCTGCACCACGTTGCTGATCATCCGCGGGCCCTCATCGAGCTCAACCACCGCCACGTTGTACGGCAGCCGGTTGGCGAAGGCCGGGTGGTAGGCAATGTGGTAGACGACCCAGCTCACCAGCCTGGCGCCGCCCTCGGCCTTTTCCCAGTGCCAGCGGTCCTGCAGACAATGCGGGCATTCGCTGCGCGCCGGCAGCCAGGCTTTGGCGCAGCAGTCGCAGCGCTGGAAGCTGAGGGATCCTGCGGCCAGCCCGTCCCAGTAGGGGCCGTTGATCGCATCGCGTTCGGGGGGGGGCACCGATTCTGCTGTGGCTTGCATGGGGGCCTACGCTTTCTTAGTTTCCGAGTATCAGGGTCGAGTGCGTGTGCATGATTCCGCCCTGGTTGCTGATGGCGCACTTGGCGGCACCGCGGACCTGGCTGACGGCGTCGCCGCGCATCTGGCGCACACCCTCTATCACCAGCTGCAGACCGGGCATTCCGGTTTCCGACAGCAGGCCGCCCGCGGTATTGACCGGCAGCGCGCCGCCGATCTCGATGCGGCCGTCTGCGACAAAGTGGCCTCCCTGCCCCTTGGCGCAAAAACCATAGGCCTCGAGCGTCATCAGCGCGGCGATGGTGAAACAGTCATAGATCTGTGCCACGTCAATGTCCCCGGGAGTGAGCCCGGCCATCGCAAAGGCGGTCTGCGCCGACACGCTGGCCGCTGTCGACGTAAGGTCGGCGCGCAGCGCCACATCCCACGAGGTCTGGCCCTGGCCAAAGCCCAGTATCGGGATCGGCTTGGCGACGCCGAGTTCTTTGGCGCGCTGCGCGCTCATGATCACCACCGCGGCGGCGCCATCGGACACCAGGCAGCAGTCGTCGCGGCGCAGCGGCGCGGCGATCAGGCGGGACTCGCGGTACTGCTGCAGCGTCAGCGGCTTGCGCAATTGCGCATGCGGGTTGGCAGCGCCGTGCTTGCGGCAGGCGACCGCAATGGCGCCAAGCTGGTCGCTGGTGGTGCCGAACTCGCCCATATGCCGGCGCGCGATCATCGCGTAACCCGCCGGTGTTCCGAACCATCCGTACAGACCGCTGCCGTCGTCGCCATAGGATTTTTCGTAGGCCTGGCGGGTTCCGGTGGCCGGGTTGTCGGCGAGCGCGACGATCGCGATATCGCACTGCCCGGCCTCGATCGCCATCGTGGCGTAGCTGATCATGCTGATGTTGCTGGCACCGCCGTGGTCATAAACGCCGCCGATGCGCGGCACCATGCCCAGCGCCTCGGCCAGCTTTTGCGCGTACATCATTTCAAATTTCGAGGTCGGCGCCTTCACCAGGAGGCCGTCGACCTGCGACTTCTCCACGCCCGCGTCGGCCAGCGCCTTGCGGATCGCCTCGACATTGAGCGACACGGTGCCGCGACCCGGATGCTTTCCAAACGCGGTGTGGCCGATTCCGGCGATGACCGCCTTGCCACTGAGCTTGTTGGCCGTGCTCATATCACCTCCTGCTCGATCAGCTGTTCAATATCGCCGTCCGACAATCCCAGCCAGTCGCCGTAGATCGAACGGTTGTCTCGGCCCAGTTCCGCACTCGGTCGGATCGGCATCGGCTCGACGCCCTCAAAGCGCAGCGGCGAATTCGGCAGGCACACCCGCCCGTACATCGGGTGCTCGACCCACTCCAGCGCGCGGCGCGCGTGCATGTGCGCGTCGTTGACCACCTCGTCGAGGTCTCGCACCGGTGCGCAGGGAACCCGGTGGCCCATCAGCAGGTCGAACAAGGCCTTTTTCGGTTGCTGCTCGGTGAAACCGGCGACCAGCTCGTCGACTTCGTCCATGTGCTCGACCCGCCGCTTGAGGTCGGCAAAACGCGGATCCACCAGCAGGTCTTCACGCTGCATCGCCTTTAGCAGCGACTTCCAGTGCGTCTCGTTGACGCAGATGATCGCGATATGGCCGTCGCGGGTCGGGTACACGTTGTAGGGCGCCTCGGCCAGACCGCCATGGCGGTTGCCGGTGCGCGGCGGCACCGCGTTGCCCATGCTGTAGTGCAGACCCAGGTTCGAACTGAGCGAGGCATAGACGGCCTCCTGCATCGACACCTCGACCAGCCGGCCGATGCCGGTTTTTTCACGCTCGTACAGCGCGGTCATGATGGCGCCGTACAGGTGCACACCGCCAAAAAAGTCGCACAGCGCCGGTCCCGCCTTGACCGGTGGGCGGTCGGCAAAACCGGTCACGTTCATGATGCCCGCCATGGCCTGCACCGTCAGGTCCATAGCCGGGTAGTTGCGGTTCGGACCGGAAAGTCCGTAGCCCGAACCGGAGCCGTAAATCAGCCGCGGATTGATCTCGCGAAGCGTCTCGTAGCCTACGCCGAGGCGCTCCATCGCGCCCGGCGCAAAGTTCTCGACCAGCACATCGCCTTTGCGCACCATCGCGCGCAGCAGCTCACGCCCGCGCTCGGTCTTCAGGTTGAGCGTGGCAAAATTTTTGTTCGAGTTGAGCATCGCAAAGGGCAGCGCGGCGCCGCCGACGACGCCACGCCGGCGCAGGTTCTCACCGCCCCGGGCCTCGATCTTGATGATCTTCGCGCCCGCCATCGCCATCAGGAAGGTGCAGTACGGGCCGTTGTAGATCTGGCCCAGGTCGATCACCGTCAGCCCCGCGAGCGGGTATCCGCGCGCTGCCTCCTGCTGTGTCATGGGAAGTCCTTTGCCGGGTTGTGGGCGCGCATGCTATTGGCCCTTGAACGCTGGCTTGCGCTTAGCGGCGAAGGCCTCGGGGCCCTCCTTGGCGTCCTGGGTGAACTGCAGCATCCGGTTGATGACCGCTTCCATGCGCAGCCCGGTCGTGAGATCGGTATCGCGGCTGCGGATCGCCAGCTCCTTGGCCGCCTGCACCGCCAGCGGCGCGTTGACCGCGATGCGGCGTGCGTAGTCGAAAGCGGTCTGCAACAGATCCTCCTTGGCGACGACCTTGTTCACCAGGCCCCAGCGCTCGGCGGTCGCGGCGTCGATGCCGTCGCCGGTCAGCAGCATTTCCATCGCCACCGCATAGGGCAACTGGTCGAGCACGCGCTGGGTTCCGCCGTTGCCGGCGATGATGCCGCGCTTGACCTCGGCCAGGCTGAAGGTCGCGTGCGGCACCGCGATACGAATATCGGTCGCCATCATCAGCGTCATCCCGCCGCCCAGACAGTAGCCGTTGACGGCGGCGACGATCGGCTTCCAGACCTCAAGCCCGCGGTTGAGCAGCTGGTCGCGCTGCGTCAGCCACATGTCGGACAGCCCCGAGGGCGCGGTGACGAAAGTCTTGATATCGGCACCGGTGGTGAAGCTGCGCTCGCCGGCACCGGTGACGATGGCGACCCGCACGGCCGGGTCGTCGCGTACCGTCACCCAGGCCTGCGACAGCGCTTTGTAGTGCTCGGCGTCCATCGCGTTGAGACGCTCAGGACGGTTGATGGTGATGAGGGCGATTCCCTCTTCCGAAACGCTGAAGTCGATTGCCATGCTGCTGCCTGTTAAAGAAGGGAAAGGGGCTCAGGCCTTGGCGCGCCTGCCACCGAGCAGCTCGCGCGCGATGACCATGCGGTGGACCTCCGAGGGGCCCTCGCCGATGCGTTTGATGCGCAGTTCGCGGTACCAGCGCTCGAGAGGGAGTGCCTGCGCCACGCCCATGCCACCGAAAATCTGGATGCAGCGGTCGACCACCCGGCCAGCGACTTCGGTTCCGTAGACCTTGGCGACCGACGCGTCGACCTTGATGTCGCGCCCCCTGTCGGCGTTCCACGCCGCCTGGTAGACCAGCAACCGCGCTGCGCGCAGCTCGACCTCGGAGTCGGCGATCATCCACTGAATCGCCTGCTTGTCGGCCAGCAGGCTGCCAAACGTCTTGCGCTGCGAGGCCCATTCGATGGCCAGTTCGAGCGCCGCCTGCGCGATGCCGATGGTCGCTGCTGCGTAGGGCGGGCGGGCGTGAATCAGCCACTCCTCGGCGAACGCGAAGCCCTTGCCTTCCTCGCCCAGACGGTCCTCCACCGGCACCTCGTAGTTGTCGAAATGCACTTCGTAGGGCGCATAGGAGCGGATCACCGGAATTTTCGACAGGCTGATGCCGGCTCGGCTCTTGTCGACGATGAAACTGGTGATGCCGTCCCGGCCCTTGCTGTCGCCGACGCGCGCAAAGACGATGCCCCACTTGGCCATGCCAGCGCCCGAAATCCAGATCTTGGTGCCGTTGATGACGTAGCGGTCGCCCTTGCGCTCGGCGCGGGTCTGTATGGCGCGCCCGGGATCGGAGCCGCCGCTGGGCTCACTGATGGCGACAAAGGCCTTGGTGCCATGCTCCATATCCTCGCGCGCAAAGCGCTGCTGCGCGTGCGTTCCCTTCCATATCACCACCGGGGGATCAAAGCCAAAGGCGCCGCAGCCGGCGATGTAGGCGCCCATGCGGCACTTGGCAGCCTCTTCGGCGGCGACGCACTGTCCCAGCAAGCTGAGGCCGGCGCCGCCGTGTTCAGCCGGCGTCTCGAAGCCCCAAAGGCCGAGCGCACGCCCCTTGCGCTGCAAGTCCTGAAGTTGCTCGGGCTGCGGCGTGTAGGCGTCGTGCGGCAAGGTGTCTTCCACCGGCTTGACCTCCTCGGCCATGAAGCGGCGGATGGTGTCGCGCAGCATGCGCAATTCTTCGGGCAGCTCCCAACTGCCGCTGCTGTCCGTGTGTGTCTGGCTCATCGAAATGCCTTCCTGTGTTTCTGCTGTCAATATCAGGCCGAGCCGGCCTGCATCTGTTCCCGACGCGCGGCGCTGGCCGCCGCATCGAGCTGGTAATGCGTCGGTCCTGCGGCGAAGGCCTGCTCGCTGGCGATGACCACGCCATAGCGCTGCTCGGCCGTCTGGCGGCTGATGTAGCCACGGTTGAGGTCGCGCTCCACGGCCGACAGGTCCCGCTCGAGCGCGTTGCCGAAACCGCCGCCGCCCGGCGACGCCGCGCGGATCGCGTCCCCCGCGTGAAACGGCTCCTTTTCCTGTTTGCTGCGCAGCTCGGGTATCCAGGTCTTTCCGCCCGTGATGAACTCCACATGGTTGGCCTCAGCCGGCCCGCCGCCGACAATGCCAAAGGGCGCGTAGTCGACCCGGTCGCCCAGCACCGAGACGATGCAATCGGCCCAGGCGGTGAATCCGTATTCGGTGCCGCAGCCACCGCGGTGCCAGCCGGCGCCTCCCGAGTCCTCGCGGATGCGGTAGTGATCGAAGCGCAGCGGAAAGCGGTGCTCGGACATCTCCAGCGACATGAAGTTCGCCATGGACTGCGGCGGCGTTCCGTTGATCAGGCCGTCGCTGGCCTGGCTCGCCCCATAGCCGCCGGGGTAGGGAAATACGCCGACGAAATAGTTCTTGCTGCGCGGATGGGTGCCACTGACCGTCACCACGCCAGTGGTACCAAAAAATGCCGCCGGCGCGCGCTGTGGAACCACCTTGGACAGCGCGCCGAAGACGACGTCGATGACGCGCCCGACCGGGTCCAGGTAGCCACCCACCGGCGCCGGGTATTCGGCCGACAACAAGGTCCGTTCGGGCAATGTGAAGCGAATCGGTCGGAAGGTTCCGCCGTTGACCGGCACATCGGGAAATATGTGTTTGATCGCCACATAGCACGATGACAGCGTGGTGTTGCGCGACATGTTCATCGGTCCGCGCGAGGTCGGACCGGTGCCGCTGAAGTCGAAGTGCATTTCCTCGCCGCTGACGGTCACGGTCAGGCGAATCGGGATTGGCTGGTCGACGATACCGTCGTTGTCAAAGTGGTCCTCGAAGCTGTAGCTGCCGTCGGGCAACTCGGAAATATACGAGCGCATCTGGCGTTCGGAATAGGCGATCATCGCGTTGAGGCATTCGCCCAGCTGCGCGCGGCCGTAGCGCTTGACCAGCGCTTCGATGCCGCGCGTTCCGACCGAGAACACGTTGGACCTGGCAGCCAGATCGCCGGCGATTTCGGTGGGCAGTCGGACATTGGCCTTGAACATGCTGACCAGCGCCTTGTTGATCCGGCCTTCGTCGTACAGGCGCACTGGCGGAATGATGATGCCCTCCTGATGAATCTCGGTCGCCTTGGGCGCCCAGCCACCGGGTACATTGCCGCCGATGTCCATCCAGTGTCCGGTGGTCGCCATCACCGCGAACAGCGCGCCGTCGACAAACACCGGAGCGATGAGCTGCACGTCCTGCAGATGGCTGCCGCCAATGTAGGGGTCGTTGAGGATCCACATGTCACCCGGCTTGAAGCCGCCGTCCTCAAGCGCCATCGCGATCACCTTCTGCACGGTGAACTGCATGTAGGCCAGGAAGACCGGCAATCCGTAGCGGCCCTGCGCGATGGTCTCGCCGGTGGTCGGATGGAATATGCCGTTGGCGCAGTCGTTGGTCTCCGAGATGATCGGCGATATGGCGGCATGGATCAGGTGCAGATCCATCTCGTCGGCGATTTGCTCCAGGCTGCCGCGTACCACGGCCAAGGTTACGGGATCCATCATTGCACCTTTACCAACATGTTGCCCTGCGCGTCGATCGACACGCCCATGGCGGGTTCGACGACGGTCGTCGTATCGCTTTGCTCGATGATCGCCGGGCCGTCAAAGCGCATCCCCGGCGCGAGCGCGGCGCGGTCATAAATCGGCGTGTCGTACCAGTGGTTAAAGTGCACCGGGCGGCGCGACTTGGGCTGCGGCACACCAGCGCCTGCGGCCGCTGTGCTGCGCGGCAAGGCGACGCTGACGCGCGTGCCGACCGCGACCGTGCGCAGATTGACGATGACCACCGCCATGCCCTCCAGCACATTGCCAAAGGATTCCTGGTAGGTCTGCGCGAATGCCTGGGCCAGTCGCTCAGCGTCCCAGTCGGGCTCGATCACCACCCGCAGCGAATGGATCTGGCCTGCGTACGCCATATCGGCCGCGTGGCTGATCGTCGTCTGGTCGATCGGCACCTGGCTTTCGTCGAGCTGCTGCTGCCCCTGCCGGCGCTGGCCGGCCATGATCGCGGCGAGTTCGCCTGCAGCGAGCCGGTCCAAACGCCTTTCCAGCGTCTGCGAAATGTCATAGCGCAGGTCGGCGTAAGCGCAACCCAGGGCGCACAGAACGCCCGGATACAACGGAACCAGCATGGTGCTGATGCCGACCTCTCGGATCAGCGCACCGCCGTGCAGCGGTCCGGCGCCGCCAAAAGCGACCATCGCGAAATCGCGCGGATCCAGTCCGCGCTCGATCGACATCAGCCGAATGCGACCGGCCATGCGCTGGTTGACCACCGCCAGAATCGCTTCGGCGGTCTGCTCCAGCCCCAGCCCGAGCTGCCGTCCCAGCCGCTCGACCGCAGCGCGCGCGCCGGCTACGTCGAGCGCGGCGTCGGAACCGTTCATCAGGCTGCCTGGATCGATGCGCCCCAGCACCACGTTGGCGTCGGTGACCGTCGGCTCGGTGCCGCCGCGGCGGTAGGCGACCGGACCGGGAACGGCCCCGGCGCTGCGCGGCCCGACCAGCAGCATGCCGCCGCGGTCCAGGTGCGCGATGCTGCCGCCGCCCGCGCCGATGGTGTGGACGTCGATCATCGGCAGACGCAGCGGAATGCGGAAGTCCAGGTTGGTAATCTCGGCGACCTTCGGCTCGCCGTTGATCACCACCGCGACGTCGAAACTGGTGCCGCCCATATCGGCGGTGATGATGTGCGAGAAGCCGGCTTCACCTGCGAGTCGCGCCGCCGCCATCACACCGGCGGCCGGGCCGGAGCGCACGATGTAGGCCGACCGCGCGCCGAGCTGACGCAGCGGCGCAACGCCGCCGTTGGACTGCATGATCGCGATGTCGCGCTCGTAGCCCCAGCCGCTAAGCTGGCGCGCCAGATTCTTCGCATAGCGCGCCACCAGCGGCTGCAGATAGCCCTGTACCACCGCTGTGCTGGTGCGCTCGAATTCATAGTATTCGCGCACCACGTCGGTCGCCACCACCAGCTCCCAGGAAGGGTTGATGGCCGCCAGCACCTCGCGCGCCTGCTGCTCGTGCGACGGGTTCGCATAGGCGTGCAAAAAGGCGATGACCACCGACTCGACGCCGCGCTGCATCAAGGCCTCGCCGATGGCGCGCAGACCCGCTACGTCGAGCGGCTGCAACACCTGGCCCTCGTGGTCAAGCCGCTCTGCCACTTCGAAACGCAGGTCGCGCGCGACCAGCGGCTCGTGCGTGCCTTCCAGCCCGTACATGGTCGGTCGGTCACGCCGGCCGAGTTCTAGAACGTCGCGAAAACCCTTGGTAGTGACCAGCGCGCATTTGGCGCCCTTGCGTTCGATGACCGCATTGGTCGCGATCGTCGTTCCGTGCAGGATCGCGTCGAGCTCGGCGGGCTCGAGTCCGGCGGCCTTGAGCGCGTTGAGCAGCCCCAGCGAAGGATCCTGCGGCGTCGTGGGAACCTTCAGGATCCGGTGCGGGCGCTCGGCGCTGCCCGAAAAATACAGGTCGGTGAAAGTTCCGCCGACGTCGATACCAACAATGCCTGCCATCATTGCTCCTTGGGCCTAGTGCCATTCAGTTTTTCTTGGGTGTTCCTGACGCCGCTGACGTAGGCGCCGACATGACGGCCCATGCGCCGCGACGCGGCGTCCGCGTCGCCCGCCGTGATTGCTTCCATCACCCGGCGATGGGCCCGGATGACGGCATTGCGCACTTCCACCGAATTGAACCCTTCCAGGTCGGTCGCCACGTAAACCGACTGCGCGACCGCGCTGATGAACGCGATCAGCAGTTCGTTGTGGCTCGCGCGCACGACCTGCACATGCCAGTCCCGGTTGGCGCGCACATAGCCATCGACGTCACCGACCGTCGATGCCTGCTCCAGCGCGCTCTGGCATTTCGCGATCTCCACCAGATCGGTCTCGCTGCGGTGCATCGCCGCGAAGCGCGCCGACGGCGGCTCCATCGCAGCCCGGGCTTCCAGCACGGCCTCGAGGCGGATGCCCTGGCCGCGTATGAAAATGCCGACCGAGCGCTCAATGGTTTCGCTGCTGGGCCGCACCACCGCCGAGCCGCCGTTGCGTCCGACCCGGGTGACGATCAGGCCCTCGCCTTCGAGGATGCGCAGCGCTTCGCGCACCGAGGCGCGCGACAGCCCGGCCTGCGCGCCGAGTTCGCGCTCGTTAGGCAGGTCGGTTCCGACCTCGATCCCGCCTTGCAGGATCTTCTCGCGCAGCATCGCGGCCAGGACATCCGCCGCTTTCGGAACACGAACCCGCTCAAGTTCAATGGAAATCATCGATCAATGATACTGTCAGACCAATTAGATGGCTAGCTAGTACAAACCCTAAGTACCCAGCCCGCTCGAAACCCGGCGACTAGGCCTGCGCAGCCTGCGGCTTGCGCCCTGCAGCACGCCGCGCGCCATCGCGCATTTCGGCCGCCAGCGTGGCGCGGTAAACCCGCGGATCGAGCTCCAGCGCGTAGCGTGGGCTTTCGGGATAGAGCCGGACGATGGCGTCGCGCTCGCGCAAGATGCTGCGCCGCATCTGCTGCACGTCGGGAAGCCCGACTTCACCCGCCTCCAGTGCGGCAACCCACTGCGACTGGTCGTCCATCATGCGGATGTTGCCGCCGCCGCTGACATTGAAGAAGCCGACGAAATACAGCCCCGGCGTGCCCGGTCGCACCACCTGGTGAAACAGCTCGAGCCAGGGTTCGCGCAGCGGCGACAGCGTCTGGCTCAGGAAGGGAAGGTGCACCTGGTAACCGGTGGCGGCGATCATCGTGTCGAAATGCTCGCGCGTTCCGTCGACGAAGGCGACCGTATCGCCGCTGACCGACGCGATGCCGGGACGGGCCTTGATGCGGTTCCAGATGAAATGCCCGATCAGCAGATGGTGGCCTGCTGGATGCGTGCGCGTCTTGGGAGTTACAAAGCCCCACTGCTCCATGCGTCCGTGCGCCATGCGCGCGATGAGTTCGCGGATACGCCGGCGTATCGCCCAGGGCATCCATGGCTTCTCCAGTTTTCCCAGTACCCGCGAGGTCGGAACGCCCAGGAACATGCGCGGCATCAGCAGCACCGGCGAGCGCGCCGCCATCGTCGTCGCCGCGGTGACGGTGCAGATATCTGAGGCAATGTCGCAGGCACTGTTGCCCGCTCCGACGACCAGCACCCGCTTGCCCCTGAAGGGATCGGGAACCCGGTAGCTGTGCGAATGCAGGTATTCGCCCTTGAAGTCGTCGGCGAACGGCGGATGCCGCGGTACCCCCTGATGGCCCGATGCGACGACCACCGCGTCGAAGCCGTGGCGGCTTCCATCGGCCAGGGTGAGCAGCCAGCCGGCAGCCCTGTCCTGCTCGACCGAAGCCACCCGGGACTGGAAGCGGATCCTGTCGCGGATGCCAAAGCGGCTTGCGTAATCTTCCAGGTACTGCGCCATCTGTACATGGTCGGGGTAGATCGGCGCCGAGTCGGGGAAGGGAAAATCCTGGTAAGCCGTCACCCGGTTCTCCGAGTTCACGTGCAGCGACTGGTAGGTGGGGCTCAGACCGTTGTCGTTTTCATAGACCCACAGTCCGCCCAAGCGGGTGCCGATTTCGAACACCACGACATCCATGCCCTTGGCCATCAGATGCTTGGCGGCGCAAAGCCCTGCGGCTCCGGCCCCGATGACGGCGACGCTGCGTTGAACCGACATCGCCTAGTCCGCGCTGCGTTCGTAGCCCACGCGGGGTATCAGGCCCATCAGCATGCGGGTGAAACCGCCATCGACAGCGATCTCCTGCCCGGTGATATACGCGCTGCGCTCGCTGGCCAGAAAGAGAACCGCCTGCGCCACATCATCGGGGCGCCCGATACGCCCGACGGGCACCGCCTGGCTGCGCCTTTCGGTGGTACCGGGCTGGTCGTAGAAGGCCTGCGACATCGGCGTCAGGATCAGGCCCGGATGCACCACGTTGCTGCGGATTCCCTGCGTGCCCCACTCCACCGCGAGCTGGCGCGACAGCATCGTGATGCCGGCCTTGGCAACGCTATAGGCGCCACCGAATGCCGTCGCGTGGTCGGCGGCAACCGAAGCGATGTGGACCAGCGCCCCGCGCCCCTGCAGCCGCATCTGGCGCGCGAAAGCTTGCGCACAAATGAAGTAGCCGCTGAGGTTCACCGCAAGCACCTGGTTCCATTCCTGCAACGACAGCGTCTCAAGCGGACCCGGACGCAGCACGCCGGCATTGTTGACCAGCACCTCGCAGTTACCCAGCGCCGATGCGCTGGCCTGCGCGGCGCAGTCGACGCTCGCTTCGTCGGAGGTGTCGCAGTGAAAGGCAGCCGCTTCGGCGCCCAGACCCTTGATCTGCGCCAGCGTCTCAGCGCTTCCCGCGTCGTTGCGGTCCAAAACCGCGACGCGCCCACCCGCCTGCGCCAGCGTGAGCGCGATCGCGCGCCCAATCCCGCTGCCGGCTCCGGTGACCACGCACACCCGTCCCGCCAGTCCAAATGACTCCACATAGCTGCTGTTGTTCATGCCCGCTCCATCGAAAAAATTAAAGGTCTACATCCTGGGTATTCGCAGCGCCGGCAGGCTTCGCTGGCACCCGCTCGAAACGAAAGCCCTGATACGCGCTGTCGGCGACCGCATCGCACTTCTGCCGGTAGGCGACGACGCCGCCGGTGTAAGGCATAAAAACCCGCGCCTTGCCCGGAACGTTGGCGCCCAGGTACCAGGAATTCGCCTGATTGAACAAGGTGGCGTCGGCCACCTGGTTGACATGCGCAACCCAGTCGTCCTGCGCCGCCACCTCGGCCTCGATGCTGTCGTGGCCTTTGTCACGCATCCAGACCATGCAGTCGGTGATCCACTCGACATGCTGCTCGATAGCGAAGATCATGTTCGACAGCACCGACGGGCTGCCCGGCCCGGTGATGGTAAACAGGTTGGGAAAGCCCGCCGCCATCAGGCCGAGATAACTTCGCGGACCGCCCGCCCAGTGCTCGGACAGCCGCGCTCCGGAGCGGCCTCGGATGTCGATGCCGAGCAGCGCCCCGGTCATCGCGTCGTAGCCGGTGGCGAAGACGATGGCGTCGAGCGGGTAATGCGAGCGACCGGTCTGCAGTCCGGTGGCGGTGATGCGCTCGATCGGTTCGGTACGCAGGTCGATCAGGCGGACGTTGTCGCGGTTGTACGTCTCGAAATAATCAGAGTCCACACAGATGCGTTTGGTTCCGATTGGATGGTCCTTGGGCGCCAACAGTTCGGCGACCGCTGGATCGCGCACGATGGCGCGTATCTGCGCGCGCACAAAATCGGCCGCTGTTTCATTGGACCGCGCGTCGACCATCAGGTCGTTGAACGCGTGCATGAAGTTCACACCGCCTTTTTCCCAGCGCCGCTCAAATTCGCGCTGGCGCTCGTGCGCAGGTGCTTCGACCGCCTTGCGAGCGCTTTTCTCGTAGATCGTGCCGGATGTGGTGTCGACCCGCGCACGCTCGCGCAGCGCCGGGTAATGGTCCTTCCAGGATCGCTCATAGGCGTCGTCCATTGGCGCGTTGCGCGCCGGCACGCTGAAGTTCGCCGTCCTTTGAAACACCAACAGCTGTTGCGCCTGCTGCGCGAGCATCGGGATCGCCTGGATACCCGAGCTACCGGTGCCAATGACGCCCACGCGTTGCCCGCTAAAGTCGACGCCCTCGTGCGGCCATCGACCGGTGTGGTAATGCTTTCCCTGGTAATCGGCAATGCCCTCGATATCGGGCATGCGCGAGGCCGACAGGCAGCCGGTGGCCATGATGCAAAAACGCGCACGCAGCCGTTCTCCGCGGTCGGTGCAGACCTCCCACAGCGCGCTGGCCTGGTTGTAATGCGCTGCCTTCACAGCGGTGCCAAAGCGGATGTCCCGGCGCAGATCGAAGCGTTCGGCGACATGGCGCGCATAGTCGAGCAACTCGGGCTGGCCGGCAAAACGCTCGCCCCAGCGCCACTGCTGCTGCAATTCGTCGGAAAAGGAGTAGGAGTACTGCATGCTTTCGACGTCGCAGCGCGCGCCAGGATAGCGGTTCCAGTACCAGACGCCGCCGACATCGTCGCCGCGTTCGAAGGCGCACGCACGCAGACCGACCTGGCGCAGCCGGTGCAGCATGTACAGACCCGCGAAACCGGCGCCGACCACCACCACGTCCAGTGGCGTGCCGCCGGACGCGGCTTGCGCCGCCGTCGCCGAATCTGTCTGCTTCACCATGCCATGCCTCCTGGGTCTGCCATTTTCGCTACGCTGGCGCCTCGGCCAAGCGCACTGCAGCCAAATATTTCATTGTCCCACAAGGTATTTATAAAATACCGATCAGTAACACAGGGGCAGCCCTCGGTGCCGTGCGATCGACGCGCCTTCAAAACGTCCCTGGCACCAGAATCGACGCGTCGACCGTGTCGATGTGATTGCGTCCGCAAAAGGCCATCGTCAGGTCGAGTTCGCGGCGGATGATCTCGAGCGCCCTGATGACGCCCTCCTCGCCCATCGCGCCCAACCCGTAGAGAAAGGCGCGCCCGATGTAGACGCCACGTGCACCGAGGGCGCGCGCCTTGAGGACATCCTGCCCGCTGCGGATTCCGCCGTCCATGTGCAGTTCGATCTGTCCGCCCACAGCCTGCGCGATACGGCGCAGGGCGTGGATGGATGAATCGGCGCCGTCGAGCTGCCGTCCGCCATGGTTGGAGACGATCAACGCGTCGGCGCCGCTGCCGAGCGCAAGCCTGGCGTCCTCGACGTCGGTGATGCCTTTGAGTACCAGCTTGCCACCCCATATCGTCCTGATCCAAGCGACATCGCGCCAGTCGAGCGCGGCGTTGTACTGGCGCGTCGCCCAGTCGGACATTCCCGCGATGGAGTCGACGCCCTTGGCGTGGCCGACGATGTTGCCAAAGCTGCGCCGCCGCGTGCGCAGCATGCCCAGCGCCCAGCGCGGCCTGCTCGCCATGTCGATCAAATTGGCCAGCGTCAGCCTCGGCGGCGCGCTCAGCCCGTTCTTGATGTCGCGGTGGCGCTGGCCGACGATCTGTGCGTCCAGCGTCAGCACCAGCGCCGAGCATCCAACGGCCTTCGCGCGCGCGAGCAACTCGACGATGAAGCCGCGGTCCTTCATCACATAGAGCTGAAACCAAAACGGGTGCCCTGCGGTGGCCTGCGCGACATCCTCCATCGAGCAGATACTCATCGTCGACAGCGTGAACGGAACGCCAAAGCGCTGCGCGGCGCGCGCCGCGTGCATTTCACCGTCGGCGTGCTGCATGCCGGTCAGGCCGGTCGGCGCCAGCGCCACCGGCATGGCCACGTCCTGGCCGAGCATCTGCGTGCGCAGGCATCGACGCTCGATGGGGACCGCGACCCGCTGGCGCAGGCCGATGGATTGGAAGTCGCGCTCATTAGCGCGGTAGGTCGACTCGGTCCAGGAGCCGGAATCGACGTATTCGTAGAACATGCGCGGCACCCGCCGGCGCGCCAGCAGGCGCAGATCCTCTATGCTGGTGATGAGCCTCACTCAGGGTCTCCCTCGCTTTTTCTTGCCACGTCCGGACGAAGGCCTAATATACTGGTCAGTAGTTAAAAATTACCGAATAGAACCGAGAGAAGCTTACAAGTAAAATTGCTTTGATGCAAGTCCCGTCGCAGCCCTCCGGAGTTTTATGGTCACGATCGCACCCTCCCCCTCCCCCCCACCAAGCCCGAAATGTTTCAGCCCGACGTCATGGTCGAAGACGACAAGTGGTGCCCACTGGGCAAGATGGGCAAAGTGCGCCCCCTGCTCTTTGACGTGACCAACGGCGGCTGGGTCAGCATACTGGCCTGAAAGGCATATGCATATGACCCACACAGCGACCGCGATGGCGGCGGGCATCGACCCAGGCGAACTGCGACGCTGCTTGGGTGCTTTCGTTACCGGCGTCACGGTAATCACCGCGCTTGACGACACGGGCGCTGCCATCGGCGTGACGGCCAACTCCTTCAACTCGGTGTCGCTCGACCCGCCACTGATCGTCTGGAGCCTGCGCGTCAACGCCAGCAGTTTCCCGGCTTACAGCCGGGCCCGCCGTTTTGTGGTGAACATCCTGTCCGAGGACCAGGTCGACATTTCCAACCGCTTTGCCCGAAGCGGGCCCGACCGCTTCGCCGCAATCGCCGTCACGCCCGGGATCGACGGCGTTCCCCTGATCGACGGCTGCGCGGCGCATTTGGAATGTCGCACCGAGGCCACCTACCCCGGTGGCGACCACCTGCTGTTTCTGGGCCGGGTCGAACGCATCGTCGGCAGCGCACGCAAGCCGCTGGCTTTCGGCGCTGGAAAATACATGGTCGTTCACCCTTATGACAACCGCGCCAACGCCGACATCGGCTCGGGCAACGTGGCCACGCTCAACGCGGTGCATCTGGCGCGCCCCTGCCTGGAGGACCTCAGCCGCGAGACCGACAGGACGGTGGGCCTGGGCGTCTGGGGCAACATGGGCCCGACGCTGATCTGGTGGATAGAGGCGCGCAAAGCGCTCGAGGTGCGCCTGCGCTGCGGCATGGTGCTGCCACTGCTGGGTTCGTCAACCGGCAAAGTGTTCGCCGCCTTCTCGTCGCCGCCACTGACGGCGCGCTACCTCGACGCCGAGATAGCCGCGCAGCAGCATATCGCCGACGCGCCGTTCCGGACCCGCGAGGCGGTTGACGCCCATCTCGCGACGGTGCGCGCGCAGCGGCTGGCGTCGATCTACGACGCCGTCATCGTCGACGTCAACGAGGTGGGCATTAACGCCGTCAGCACGCCGGTATTCGACGCCGCCGGCGCCATCGTGCTGGCGCTGACCATGATGGGCGACGCGACGGATTTCAACGAACACGACCCGGCAGTGGCCAAGCTGCGCGATGCAGCGCGCAGCCTGTCGCGCCGACTGGGGTATCT
>CAISIP010000266.1 GCA_903885415.1 uncultured beta proteobacterium | reverse complement strand
TTTCCTTCGCCAGGGCGATGGCGGCTATCGGGCATCAGCCGGGGCCCGGGCGGCGGCGGCATCAGCCAGCGATCGATCCACAACCGGCGCTGCGCGTACCAGGGATCGGCGGGGTAATACCGGTCCCAATAGCTACCAACGCTAAAGCCCACGATGCCCAAGCCCAGCACCGCACCAAAGCCCAGAATCGGAACCTGCCGACCCTGGTAAGGGTAGACGATATTCGCTGCGTATACCCAACCCCTGCTGGAGCCGGCGACCACATCGCACCAGCGGTAATCGGGCACGCAGCCTTCGACGGTGACCTGTATGCCGTCGCCCAGGATCGCAACCACCGGGAAGTCGCGCGACGGACCGGCGCGCAAATGGACGTCTTTGGCGGTAGTGGCCACCGGCTGGGCGAAGGCGCTGGCTGCGCCCAACATCAGGGCCGCCGCTAGTCGCTTGTGTTTATTCATGGAAAGTAACTCGTCCTGGTTGCACAGGACTCCCATGCTAGGTGCGCGGGTCTGGCGCAGACAGCGCCATCTCAGCCGCTTGGCATCGGATCTTGCGACGGGTCAAATCACCATTCGGCACGCCAGCCCTGCCACCAGCCCTCGCTATGCTCAGTCGAGCTTTATCTTGGCAGCCGCGATGGCCTGCGTCCAACTCGCGATGTCGGCGTCCAGCAGCCGCGTCATCTCCGCCGGCGCCAGAAAACGCACCTCGATACCCGCCTGCTCTGCCCGCTGGCGCGTCTCGGGCGCCTCCATGGCGCGCCGGACTTCCTGCGACAGTCTTTGCACCACGGCGGGCGGCGTTGCGCTGGCCACATACAGCGCAACCCAGGACTCCAATTCAAAGCCGGGAAGCCCCGCCTCAGCGACCGTGGGCACATTGGGCAATTGCGGATGGCGCGTCTTGCCGGTCACGGCCAGCGCCTTAAGTTTGCCAGCCAGCACATGGCCCATCACCGAGGGGGGCGTGGTAATAAACACCTGTACCTGCCCCGCCAGCACATCCTGGATCGCCTGCCCCGAGCCCTTGTATGGAACATGCACCATATCAGCACCGGTCTGCTGCTTGAATATTTCAGTGCCGATGTGCGAGACCGAACCGCTGCCTTGCGATGCATAGTTCAGCTTGGCCGGGTTTTGCTTGAGGAACGCGATGAACTCCTTAAGCGTGTTGGCCGGAACCGACGGGTGCACCGCGATCACATTGGTGGCCACCGTGATCAGGCCAACGGGCATCAGATCCTTGAGCTCCCAGCCCACCTTGTCCATCAGGATATGGTTCGCCACATGGTAGCCCGAGTAGGAAACCAGCACCGTATGGCCGTCCTTGGCCGAGCGCGCTACGTTCTGGTAAGCCAGGTTTCCGCTGGCGCCCGGCTTGTTGTCGACCACCACGTTTTGCCCGAGCAGCCGCGCCAAGGGTTCCGCGACCAGCCGCGCCGAGGTATCCACGAGACCGCCCGGGGGATTGGGAACGACCAGACTGATCGTGCGGCTCGGAAAGCTCTGTGCCAG
>CAISIP010000265.1 GCA_903885415.1 uncultured beta proteobacterium | reverse complement strand
TTTTGTCGCACCTGAATTTCGCAACGCCAAGGGCGGTAGGGCCAGAAAATTGTGTGAGTTCGCCAAAGAAGCAGCGAATGAGCTAGAGATTCCGCTCACCATTGGCGTGCTTTCGAACAGCAGGACCGAGGCAAAAATTCGCCTGTATCAGCGCATGTTCGGAGAGCCTGCGGGCGTGTACTTCCTTTATGGGGCCAAGACTGGCCTCGACAATCTACCCAATAGGGGGCCTGAATGAGTGGCGGCGGAAAAAGTCAGACCAGCAAACAAAAGGTCACCATCCCGCCAGAAGTGTTGGCGCAGTACAAGAAGGCCACCGATATGGCCTCTGCGGCTGCCGAAAGGCCGTGGCAATCATACTCGAGCGACCCCAATGCCTTCGTCGCTGGACTGACCCCCACGCAGACGGCTGGCATAGAGAACATCAACGCCAACGCTCAGGCCGCGCAGCCTTGGTATCAGGGCGCGGGCGGGGCGACAGTCGCAGGCATGGGGTCCGCCAATCTGGGCGACCTGAACGTCGATCAGTACATGAGCCCATATCTGCGCAATGTGGCGCAGACAACCTCTGATCTTTTGGGCCAACAAAACGAGCAGGCGATGTCTGGCCAGCTCGGCAATGCCATCACGTCCGGCGCGGCGTGGGGCGACCGATCCGGCATCGCTGCGGCCAACCTGAACCGCCAGCAGATGATGGGCAGCGCCAACATTCTGTCGAACCTTCTCAATCAGGGGTACACCCAAGCGCAAGCCGTGGCCCAGCAGCAGCAGGGTGCGGATCTTTCGGCTCGGCAGGCCAATCTGGCGCGCCTCATGCAGGGGGGCCTCAACCTCGGCCAGTTGGGCACGGGGGCGCAGACAGCGGCGCTGCAGGGCGGCCAAGCGCAGATGGCGGCTGGTCAGCAGGAGCAGCAGACGGAGCAGGCGAGGCTGTCTGCAATGTACAACCAGTGGCTTCAGCAGCAGGCCTATCCGTTCCAGACGGCTCAGTTCTTCTCGAACATCGCGCAGGGCATCGGTGCCAATTCCGGATCCACGACGTCGCTTACGCAGCCCGCCGGGTTCTTCTCGGGTCTGGCGCGCGGTGGGCGCGCAGGGAAGGCCGACGGCGGCGGCCTTGGAGAGGCCAGCATGGGTGGCCACGTCGGCATGGAACACGCCATGCAGGGCTACGCTGACGGCGGCATGCCGCAGGATTATTCGGCCATGGTGCTGCAGGCGCTCTTTGGCGGCGGAGACCCCAATTCCGGGGCCTACGGCATGGCCGGTGGCCTCCCCGGCGGCGGAGCTGGTTTTGTCCCGAAGCCCAACATGCAGGGGTCTGTCCTGAAGCCCCCGGAGATGCTGGAACCCACGGACCAAACGTCAGTCAGGGATGTCGTGAACGCCGCCGAGCAGGGCGCAGACATCTACAATTCGAAGGGTGCCCAGAAGGCCGGAAGCTTCATCAAAGATCTTCTCGGCTACGACAACTCCATGCAGCAGGCCTCCGGTGGCCGCATCGGGTACGGTCTGGGCGGCACGCCCTACGAGAGCAGCGCCACGAGCTCAATGGGCGGCCTTCCGTCCCCCGGCGGCGGTTATGTGCCACCGCCTGTAGACGACCAATCCAGCGACAAGCTGAAACCCACCGAGATTGCGCCGAAGGAGCAGGAGAGCGGTTTGGGCAAGATCGCCGACATCGCCAAGATCGCTGCCATGTTTTTCCTTAAGGACGGCGGCGTGGCCGGGCCGCGCCATGGATATGATGTGGGTGGTGCCCCGAGTAGTGAAAGCTGGGAGGACTGGCTTCAGAGGCAGGCAGCCGCTCTTGGGCTGGCCGAGGACAGGCCGGTGTCCGAAATTCGCAACGAGGCCTATGGGAACTCAACGCCGCCGTCTTCCAGCCCTGCGCCCGCTGAAACGCCCGCCACAGCTCCCGCAGCTCCCGCAGTTCCCGCAACGCCAGCGCCCCCGGCAGACCTTGGAACGCCGCCCACCGCCGCAAGCAACGAATACTATCCGGGTCAGGGTACGGTCAGCGATGCATTGCTTGGGATTCAGAAAAGCGCCGCAGATGCAGTTGAAAAATCATTGGACGTAGCGTCGGATCCGAA
>CAISIP010000264.1 GCA_903885415.1 uncultured beta proteobacterium | reverse complement strand
TCGCCCGGTGGCTCCTGCAACCCGTCCTGGTCGGGTTCAGCCAGTCCGCTCGAATCGCTCAGTTCCTCCTCGCCCCCGGCGGTCATCTGTGCGCCCTGCTCGACCAGTCCGGTGGTATCAACCTTGGCCACAGGCGCCGTGGCAAATTGCCAGGTGACGCCCAGCACGGCGATGACGAACAGCGCCGGTACCAGCGTTATGAAAAGCTGTCCCAGCAGGGTTTTTTTGCCGACGCCGGCGCTGCTGCCACTCTTCGTCACGGCGCGCCACAGTCCGGCCAGCGCGTTGCCGCCTTGCGGCGCGAGCTTTCGCGCAAAGTCAGGCAACGCCACCGCGCGATCGCTCTCGGGCAACGGTGGCATCAACTCGGGCTTGAGCCAGGCGAGCAGGATGACGTAGCCGATGTACAAGCCGGCCAGCATGAGACCGGGGCCGAACGCGCCGGCATAAAGTTGCACCACCGACACCCCGGCAACGGCGCCATAGACAATGAGCAGCACCGAGGGCGGGATCAGGATGCCGAGGCAGCCACCCGCGGTGATGGCACCGGCCGCCACCTTGGTGTTGTAGCCGGCCTTGAGCATCGCCGGGAGCGCCAGCAGGCCCATCAGCGTCACCACCGCGCCGACAATGCCGGTGGCGGTGGCAAAAATGGCGCAAGTGACGATGGTCGCCACGGCCAGCGCACCCGGTATGCGCGCAGTCGCCAGGTGCAGGCTCTTGAACAGCTTTTCGATCAGTGCCGCGCGCTCCACGAGGTAACCCATGAACACGAATAGTGGTATCGCGATCAACACGTCATTGGACATCACCGCGTAGGCGCGCTGCACCATCAGGTCGAGGATTTGCCGGTTGGCGATCGCCGGATCGACGCTGCGGTAGGCGAGCCAGCCGAAGAACACGCCCATACCCATCAGCGTGAAGGCCGTGGGAAAGCCGAGCATGATGCCCACGACAATCAAGGCGAGCATCAACAGGCCGAGGTGGCCGTTGGTCATTTGCGACGGCGAGGGCATCAGCACGAACACCATGATCACCACCGCGGCCATGATGGAAAGACCGAACCAGACTTCCTTTCTCATTTGTGCGCTTCCTTCTGGCCGACAACGATTTGGTCAAGCTTTGCCATGTCTTCATTCTCGACATGCACCATTTTTTTCAGTTTATCGACATCGACCTCCTGCACATCCTCCCCGCGCGACGGCCAGACGCCCTCGCGCAGGCAAATCACGCAACGGATGATCTCGACAATGCCCTGCATCAGGATGAAGGCCCCGGCGAGCGGAATGACGGTCTTGAACGGATAGACCGCAGGGCCGTCTGCGGTGATGTTGGAATGCTCGTTGATCGCCCAGGACTCGGCGGCATAGGTGTAACCGGCCCAAACAAAGGCGAGCACACCGGGAATGAAAAACAACAGATAAAGCGCAAGGTCAAGGCCGGCCTGCAGGCGCGGCGGAAAAAATCCGTAGAGCACGTCGCCGCGCACATGGCCGTTCTTGGCCAGGGTGTAGGCGCCGGCCATCATGAACAG
>CAISIP010000263.1 GCA_903885415.1 uncultured beta proteobacterium | reverse complement strand
CGATACCCGGCATGCCGATGGGCAAACCGGCGGGCGTTCGCTGTGTGCAGCTCGACGAGGCCCAGCGCTGCCGCCTGTTCGGCCAAGCCGGCCGGCCAGCCGTATGCGTACGCCTCAAGCCCGCCGCCGATATGTGCGGCGACAACCCGGCGCAGGCCGATGCCTGGTTGGCGCGTCTCGAACGCGCCACAGCGCCGCAGGCAATGCGTTGACGGGCCAGCGGCCGCGCGATGCCTTAGGATCCACCCTGGCCCACTGCGGCCCTTCGCCCCATCTCACAACCACCCAACACCACCATGAAACTCTATTACTCCGCCGGCGCCTGCTCGCTCTCCCCCCATATCGCGCTCGAAGAAGCAGGGCTGGCCTATCAGGCGATATCAGCGCCCACCAAGACGCACAAACTGGACGACGGAACCGACTACTACAGCATCAACCCGCTGGGCTATGTTCCGCTGCTGGTGCTCGATGACGGAACGTCGCTGCGCGAAGGACCGGCGATCGTCCAGTACATCGCCGACCAGGCGCCGCAAAAAGGCCTGGCGCCCGCTAACGGAACGCTGGCGCGCTACCAACTACAGTCCTGGCTCAATTTCATCGGAACCGAGTTGCACAAGGGCTTCAGTCCGCTGTTCAGCCCAGCGTCGTCCGACGAGGTGAAAGCCGCCGCCCGCGACCGGCTCGGGTCGCGACTGAAGTGGGTTGAGGGCGAGCTCACCGGCAAGCAGTACCTGATGGGCGAGCACTTCACGGTGGCGGACGGCTACCTGTTCACCGTGACCAACTGGGCCCCGCGGGTCGGCGTGGACCTGTCCCCGTTCCCCGGCCTGCTGGCCTATCGCGAACGCGTAGGCGCGCGACCGGCCGTGATGGCGGCGATGCGCGCCGAAGGCTTGATCAAGTAAGCCCGGTGGCGCTGGCCGCCAGCGGTCGCTGGCGCCAGGCGAGCAGCGCGCCGAGCCACAGTGCCAGCGCCGAGATGCCCAGCCCACGCCCCAGCCCGCCGGGGCCATCGGCTATCCAGCCCACGACCACCGGGCCGATGATCTGACCGGCCGCGAAGGCCACCGTGAAGGCGCTGATTCCCGCCGCCCAGCCGGACTGCGGCAGGTTGTGGCGTACCAGCGCCGTCGTCGAAGCGACGATAGACAGGAAGACCCCGCCGAACAACACGCCCGACACGAGCACCAGTGGCCACGCTGCCGTCAGCGCCGGCAGCAGCGTCGCCAGCCCGAGCAAGGCACTGAGGATGGACAGGGCCTGCCCGCCGTGAAATCGATCGAGCAGGCGCGCCCAGACCCGCGACGACAAAATGACCGCCGCACCGAGCAAGGCATAGAACTGCGTCACCTCGCCCACACCCGCGCCCTGCTCGCGCAACAGAGCAATCACAAAAGTCATGTACCCGATGTAACCGACGCCGAACAAGGCGTATCCCGCTAAGGCGAAGGAAAAGTCGCGCCAGTCAAAGCGCAGCCGGTTCGCTGGCGCGAACGCCGCGCCAACGCCGGCCCTGTCGTCCAGCGCCAGCGCAGGCCAGACCAGCAAACCCGTCGCCACCACGCACGCCAGGGACAGTGCCCACCAGGCCCAGGCCCAGGGATGCGAGACGGCCTGCGCGGCCTCCAGCACCACCGGAACCAGCAGCGCCGACAGCACAATGCCAAAGCCGGTGCCTCCGTAATACAGGCCGAGCAGGAATCCTGCGCGCGCCGGCGCCTGCGCCGCCAGCCGGGCGGCCAGCAGGCCCCCCGTGATGAAAACAAAGGCACTCGCCACTCCCGCCAGCAGACGCTGCACCATCAGCGGCGCAGCGGCGCTAAAGAAACCGCTTAGGCCCATGAACAGGCTCGCCAGCAGGGCACCCGCCAGCAGCAGCCGGGTCGGACCGAAACGCCGCAGCAGGCCGGGTGTCGCCAGCGCGCCGAGCAAATAGCCCAGCGCGTTGACCGTGTTCATGGCACCCGCGAGCGTGTACGACCAACCAAGGTCGGCGCGCATCGATGGCAGCAACAAGCCATAGGCAAAGCGGGTGACCCCGAGCGAAAGGGCGGCCCCCATGGAAAGCGCTAGCGCCAACCAGACCAACTGCGACGCAGACGCCTTGGGGCTGAGGGGTAGGGACGACATAGAGCCGCTATTTTGCGCGCAGCCCTGGCCGGGGCCCGCCCCCGGGCGCTGCGGCTTCGCGCCCCCACGCGGGGCCAGTCCACCGCCCGGATCCGAACCAGGATGCCTACACGCTTGGGCCGAGCCCGATCGGTTCGGGTGCCGCCATCACGATGCGCGTGAAAAGGCGGTCGTACAGGGGCTCGCACGGGTAGTTGCCCGTGAGCGGGTCGCGATTGCCGGCAAAAGCTGCATCGAGCTCGCTCCAGTCGGCATCGCCGAGCAGCTTCTCGGCCGCCGGCAGGATGACCGACTCCTCCAACTGCATATGTTCGAGGTAGAACGCGACATAGTCTTTCGCCGCCGTTTCGAAGGCGGCGCGGCGCGGCTCACCGAGCAGCTCCCAGGCGAGCAAATGGTGCTGCAGCTCGCGCACCGCACCCTCGCCCCGCATATGGTCTTTCTCCAGCCGCTCCACCGTCGGCATCACCTGCGGCGCGACCCGAAGCACCTTGGGAAACAGCAAGTCGGACTCCTTGGGATGATGAAGGCGCTCAGGAAACTCGTCGATGTAAAACAGCATGGCGCGCAAGACGTCAAAAAACCGGTCCGGCTCGTTGCCCGGTCCGCGCCCAAGCATCAGGCTCAGCGAGCGCAGCATCGCTGCCAGGGCGGCGTGCTCGTCGCGGATAGTGCGCAGGCTTAGGTGGCTCATGCAATCGCTCCTTCGAATCGGTGGGACGGGCGCAAGCTTCCCATTCGGCGAAGATCGCCGTCTTGATTCAGGTCAAACGGGGTTCGGCAGGCGCCGGCGGACGCCAGCGCTGCAGCAGCAAGGCATTGGCCACCACGCTCACCGAGCTCAGGGCCATGGCTGCGCCGGCCAGCACCGGATTCAGATAACCCAAGGCGGCGAGCGGTATGCCCGCTGCGTTGTAAGCAAAGGCCCAAAACAGGTTCTGCCGGATCTTGGCGACCGTGCGCTCGGAGATCGACAGCGCTGCGGCCACCAGCATCGGGTCGCCCCGCATCAGCGTAATTCCGGCCGCGTGCATGGCGACGTCACTGCCGTTGCCCATGGCCAGTCCGATGTCGGCTGCCGCCAGCGCGGGCGCATCGTTGATGCCGTCGCCCACCATAGCGACCACATGGTGCCCGCCGGCGGCGCCCGAGGGCTGCTTCAACGCCGTTATCCGTGCGGCCTTGTCGCCGGGTAATACCTCGGCCATGACGGCATCGGCCCCGATCCCGAGCCGCTGTGCCATAGCCTGGGCAGCCCCCTGGTTATCGCCAGACACCATCACGGTTCGAATACCGCGGGCGTGCAGCGCGGCAATGGCCGCGCGCGCGCCTGGCTTGGGCTCATCACCAAAAGCCAACAGGGCGCGCAGATGGAGCCCCCCCTCGTTGCGCTCAGCCAGCACCGACAGTGTGGCGCCGCCTTTTTGCAGCGCGCTTGCCCGCGCCTGCATCCCACCAAGATCGAGCCGCAGCTCCTGCGCCCAGGCTAGGCTGGCGATCAAATAGCTGCGCGGCCCGAGCCGGGCCTCGGTACCCCGCCCCGGTATCGCCCGCGAGCCAAGCGGCGCCTCCCACGCCAGTCCCTGCTCCTGCGCCGCAGACAATACCGCACGCGCGAGCGGGTGCTCACTGCCGCTTTGAAGGCTGGCGGCGATCCGCAACACGGCCGCTTGTTCCTGGCCTTCGGCAGGCAGGATTTCAATGAGCCGTGGCCGCCCTGTCGTCAGGGTTCCGGTCTTGTCGAAGGCCACCAGGTCAACCTTGTGCGCGACTTCCAGCGCCTGCGCGTCCTTGATCAGGATCCCATGCCGGGCCGCCACGCCCGTTCCCGCCATGATGGCGGCCGGCGTCGCCAGGCCGAGGGCGCAGGGGCAGGCAATGACCAGTACCGCGACCGCATGGATCAGCGCCAATTCAAAAGGGTGGCCACTCACCCACCAGGCCATGGCGGTCGCCAGCGCCAGCACCAGAACCACCGGAACAAATACCGCGGAGACCTTGTCGACCAGCCGCTGGATCGGCGCCTTCGCGGCCTGCGCATCCTCGACCAGACGAATGATGCGCGACAACACCGTTTCTGCCCCGACCGCACGGACCTGCATCACGATGCGCGCGCCACCGTTGACCGACCCCCCCGTCAGCGACGCGCCCGGCGCCTTGTCGACCGGCAGCGGCTCGCCGGTCAGCATGGCCTCGTCGACCTGGCTTGTGCCTTCAAGCAGCAGGCCGTCGGCCGGCAGGCGCTCGCCGGGGCGAACGACCAGTCGGTCGCCGGGTAGCAATTCGGCGACCGGCACATCCGCCTCACCATCGACCCCCAGCAGATGCGCGATATCGGGCCTCAGTCGCTGCAGGGCGCGGATGGCCACGGTCGTCTGCCGTTTCGCCCGTACCTCGAGCCATTTCCCCAACAACACCATCGTGATCACGGCGGCCGAGCCCTCAAAATACAGGTGCGGCGTCGCCTGCGCCGGCGCGCTGACCCACAACCACACCGACAGGCCCCAGCCCGCCGAGGTGCCGATGGCGACCAGCAGATCCATATTGGCGCCCCGCGCGCGCAGGGCGTTCCAGCCGGCCCGATAAAAACGCGCTCCGAGCACGAACTGCACGGGCGTTGCGAGCACAAACTGCCACCAGGCTGGCAGCATCCAGTGCCAGCCCAGCGCCTGCGCGAGCATGGGCAACAGCAGCGGCCCAGACAGTAGCAAGCCCAGCCCCACCGGCCCGAAACCGGCCCAGCGCGAAACATCGTCGCCCGCAGCGACCTGCTCAGGCGTTCGCGGTTCGTAGCCGGCGTCACGAATGGCCCTGCGCAACAGCGCTTCGGCCTGCGGTACCGGCGCATAGCGAACCCGCGCCGACTCGGTCGCCAGGTTGACGCTGGCGTCCTGCACCCCGGGCAGCTTCTTCAACGCGTTCTCGACCCGCCCGGCGCACGAGGCGCAGGTCATTCCTCCAACGGCTATGTCAAGTTCCAGCGCGGCGACAGTTGCAGGTCGGTCCATGCTGCTAGCCTAATGCATAGCGCACGGTTTGCGCTATGCTGGCATCCGCACACCCTACCGAGCACATCATGAACCAGACATTTAGCGTCAGCGGCATGACCTGTGGCCATTGCGAAAAAGCGGTGATCCGGGCCATACAGCAATGCGACCCGCAAGCCGACGTGCGCATCGACCGGGAGCAATGCCGCGTCGACGTCGTGTCGCAGCAGCCGCGCGACGAGCTTGCCAAAGCCATCAAAGCATCGGGCTACACCGTAGCCGGGGCCTGAAGCCCAATGGAGGATCTGCCATGCGCTTGAAAATGGCGCCGAATTCGCTATTTGCCGTCCTGCTGCGATCGCCGTGGTGGATCAGCTTTGCAATCGTCATCGCGCTGGCGCTGCTATCAGGCGCCCTGCTGCCGGAAGCCTACCGGCTGCTCGGTATGCTCAGCGGCGGTCCATTTGCCGTCATTGGCGCCATTGCCGCCGTGCGCCAGCTGCGCGCGCCCAGCGCCGGCCGGATGCAGGCCACGCTGGAACAGGCTGCGGCAATGCCCTGGCGCGCGTTCTGCCGCGCGCTCGAGCAAGCCTACGGCCGCCAAGGCTACAGCGTCAGCCGCGCCGATGGCGACGCTGCCGACCTGTTGCTGGTCAAGGGCGGGCGCAGCACCCTGGTCGTCGCCAGACGCTGGAAGGCGTCCAACCATGGCGTCGAGACGCTACGCCAGCTCGACATTTCTAGACGGGCGCAGGATGCCAGCGCCTGCGTCTACATCACGCTGCTTGCGCCAGACGCCAACATCACGCGCTTCGCCGCCAGCAACCAGGTGGACCTGCTCAACGGCACCGCTCTGGCAGTCTTGCTCGACCATCCCGACGCGCGCTAAGACCGGCCCGCCGTGTGCGGCCGCGTCCGAACTTTACAGACAGTTGTCAGCCCGCCATGGTGCGTTTACCGTTGCCGGCGAAACTCCTGCTCAGCCCGCAGCAATACAGACGCCGCGGGCATTTACCAACCGAAAGGAACCCGCCATGAAACAGATTTTCAAACCCCTGCTGATCGCCTCCCTGCTGGCGACCGTTGCGCTGGGCGCTGATGCGCAGGGCATCGGCCCGATGATGGACCATGGCCGCATGGACCCGGCCAAAATGCAACAACGCTCGGCCAAGCACCAGGCCGAGCTCAAAGCCAGGCTGAAAATAAGCGCGGCGCAGGAAGGGGCGTGGGCCGCCTATGTCGCCGCCATGCAGCCTGCGGCCGACCTGCCGGGGGCCGAGGGTCCCGACCTGCACAGGAAGATGCGCGACGAAATGGCTAAGCTGAGCACGCCGGAGCGCATTGACCGAATGGGCGCGATAAGGGTCCGGCACGATACCGAAATCGCCAGACGCGGCGAGGCCACCAAAGCTTTCTACGCTACGCTTAGCCCCGAGCAGCAAAAAGTATTTGACGCCGAAACCCTGCGCGGCGGACCGGGCGGTGGCCGCCCCTGGCACCTCGACTGAGCATCCAGCCCATGGCCTTGAACCGGCCCCGCGGCCGGGCGCCAACGGGCTCGCTGTTCAGGCGCCCGCGTGCCTTGCAGGGGCGGTGCTTGCGTCGAGCAGCCTTTGCAATTCGCCACTGAGCAGCAGTTTTTCCAGGTCGCTCGCGCCGCCCAGCAAGGTCCCGCCGACGAACACCATCGGAAAGGTCGGCCAACCGGTCCACATCTTGAGCGCGTTGCGCCTGCGCCACCCGCTGAAATAGTTTCCGTACTCCAGGTAGTGGACGCTGGCCCCGGCCGACTCCAACAGCCGGCGGGCCTTCTTGACCACCGGGTTCTGCCGCATTCCGACCACCACGACCGGATGCGCGGCCACCGCCGCCTGGACCTCCCCGACGATCTGCTGCCCATGGCTTTGGACCACCTCGCGAATAGCAGGGTGGATCTGGGATTCGGCCAGTAACGCTCGCGCCATTTCTTTTCCTTGAAGTGATCCGTCCGGGATTATGCGGGCCGGCGTTCCCGCGCCACCCGGGTGCGGACACACGGCAGGCTCAGCCTATGGGCTTGACGCCGATAAGCAGGCCGTGCAGCACGAAGGCGAACAGCGCCCATACGACCAGCCCGACCGTGATGGCAACCACCGTTGGCCCGACTCGGCCCGGCGGATAGACGGTCTGGTTGGCGCGATCACGGCGGCGCGCCGAGCGAAAATCCAGCGCCGCCCACAGCAGCACGGAACCAAACAACAGCAGGTGCGCCAGGTTGCCGTTGGCCAGCAGATGCGCCAACGCCCAGACCTTGACGCCAAGCACCATCGGATGGTGCAAGCGGGCCCTGATCCAGTTGCCCGGCACATAGGCCGCACTCAACAGAATAAAGGCGAGCAGCGTCAGGAGCGACGCCAGGTGGCGCATCGCCAGCGGGGGAGTCCACAACGCCTCAGGCTGCGCACGCGCCAGCCCAAAACCCCAGACGATCAGGCCAAGGCCCGCCAGCGAGGCCAGCGAATACAGGCCTTTCCATGGCATCGCGCCGATGCGCGCGATGGTCCTCGCACGCCAGCCATCCGCGAACAGGCGCAGCGAGTGCACACCCAGAAAAAGCAGCAAGCCCAGCACCAGATAGTCCATCGTGAAGCCCCTCAATCCGTCAAAAATTTCCGTTAAAAGCCGCTGCGCGACAGGTATCGGGCCCTCAGACCGACCGCGCCCTCGCGGCTGAAACCTGTGCAGCAGGTCTATGGCTCCAATGTACCCGCATGCCGCAACAATTTCGCAACGCCCGCTCGCGCCCAGGGTCATGGACGAACGACGCCCCGCGCTTTGGGCTTTAATACGTGGCTGCATGCGCCAAACCCCGACCAGAAACGAAGCCGCCCTTGCGCCTGAGCCCAACCGGCTGACGAACATGATGCACGCCAGCGTCTTCGGTTCACCCGTCACGCTCACGCTGCTGCTGCTGAACTTGCTGGTTTTTGCGATCACCCTGGCCTATGGCGCCGGGCTGTGGCACACCAACAACGGCGTGCAACTGCAATGGGGCGCAAGCTTCGGCCCGGCGACGCAAGACGGCCAATGGTGGCGACTGGCGACAGCGATGTTCCTGCATTTTGGCCTCGTCCATCTGGTACTCAATATGTGGGCCCTTTGGGACGTTGGCAGGCTGATGGAGGCGCTGCTCGGGCGACTGCGCTTTGCCGCCCTGTACCTTGGCGCGGGCGTCGCTGGCAATCTGCTTTCGCTGGTGGTTCAGGGCAACCAGGCGGTATCCGGTGGTGCGTCGGGGGCGATTTTCAGCCTGTACGGCGCGCTGTTGGTATTTCTGTGGCGAGAGCGCAGACAGGTCGACCGCGGCGAGTTCCGCTGGCTGTTCGGTGCGGCGTTGGTATTCACCGTTGTTTCCCTGGGAATGGGGCTGGTGGTCGAGGGCATTGACAACGCCGCGCACCTGGGAGGTCTGGTTGGCGGCGTCCTGCTGGCCATCGCGCTGGCGCGGCCCTGGACCAGCGACAGCCCGCGCCCGCGCACCCGTCGGTGGGTCGCGTTGGCACTGTTGATCGCAGCAACGGTCGCCCTGGTGACGCAGATTCCAGCGCCCAGCTACCGGATGGGGGACGAGTTGCGCGCGCGCGAAGCGATTCGCCATTTCCTGGACGAAGACCGCCGCATCAGTGCGCGATGGGGGTCGATTCTGGCGTCGGGCCAGCGCGACAAGCTATCGTTCGACGAGCTGGCCGGCCGCATAGATTCCGGCGTCACTTCGGACTACCGGGAAAGCTTCGAGCAACTTTCGACCATCGCCATTAGCGCGGCCGCGCCTTCGGCCAGGACCCTGGAACTCCTGCGCGAGTACGCGGCACTCAGGGGAGACGCATCACAGGCCATGGTCGAGGGCTTGCGCAACAACGACCGCGCCAAAATCCGTCAGGCCCTCGACAGCGCGCAACGGGCGCCTGGCCTTCTCCAGAGCGCCGCGTTGCCGGCACCCGCCGCCTCCATGCCAGGCCCGGCCGCTGAGAAATGACCGGCCGCTGAAAGCGGGTACGCTTTTCAAATATCGATATTGCCGGCGCGAAGCGCATTGGTCTCGATGAATTCCCGCCGGGGCTCGACTTCATCGCCCATCAACATGGTGAAAACCCGGTCGGCCTCGATGGCGTCGTCAATCTGTACCCGCAGCAGCCTGCGCACGGTCGGGTCCATCGT
>CAISIP010000262.1 GCA_903885415.1 uncultured beta proteobacterium | reverse complement strand
GGCTGCACTGGATCAGCCCGTGAGCGCCAAGCTCAAGCTCAAGAAACTTTTGTCTGAGCCTGGGCTGCTTGGTTGAGGTCGCAGGCTTATGAGCCAGTACGCAAACTGGCCGGTTTGGACGCCGTTGAGTCCTTTGATTGTGGCCAGAGCGCACTGAACCAGTTTTTACAGCGCTTTGCGCTCGTCAACCAAAAATCCAATAGTGCGCAAACCTACGTGAGCTGCCATTCGGGCTCGGTCATTGGTTTCTACAGCTTGGCGGTTGGCAGCGTTGAGCCATCCAATGCGGCACCGCGTGTGACCAAAGGCATGCCACAGCACCCCGTGCCGGTGATGATTCTGGCCCGGCTTGCCGTGGACCTCCAGCACCAAGGCGCAGGGCTTGGCAAAGCACTGCTCAAAGATGCGCTGCTGCGCACTGCACAGGCGGCAGACATTGCCGGGATTCGTGCACTGCTGGTGCATGCCAAGGACGAGCCTGCCAGGCGGTGGTACCTCAATTGGGAGTTTGAACCCAGCCCATCCGGTCCGTTTCACCTGTTCCTTTTGATGAAGGACATCAAGGCCATGGTGGGCAAAGCCTGAGATAAAAGTTCAGGTGTGGACCCCTTCTCCTTTGCGACTGGTGGATAACGCTTCCAGTCTGGCACTTCGATGCCGATTAGGTGAGGAGGGGTCCATCCCATTGCTATTGGTAAAAAATGCCGCCGTAGACGACCAGCTCATCCGGGTTCTCGGCGACCGCCGGGTCCAGGTTGTTCTGGATCATCCGGTACGCGGCCTCGATCTGCCGGTTGGCGCAGGCCAGCCGCGGACCCTGGGGCGCGCGCACCGGGCGGGCCTTGCTGTCCAGGAACGGGGCTTGCGATAGGTCGGACATGGCGCTCTCCGTGCGGTGTGCGGCAAATCCTAGTTGTCTATACAACTTGTGTCAACGGGGCGATTCCGTCGCCCGCGGGCCGGTTTAGGGCTGATCGATCTGGATCGCGCCGTCGCGAACGACCTTCTCGAAGCGGACCATTTCCTCGTTGATCAGCTTGCGCAGCGACTCAGGCGAGCCGCCTACCAGGTTCCAGCCCTGCTTGCTCAGCGATTCCTTGACGCCCGGGTCGTTCAGGGCCTTGACCAGCTCGATGTTGAGCTTGTCGATGACCGGCTGCGGCGTGCCTGCGGTGGTGAAGATGCCGAGCCAGTTGTAATTGGTGTAGTTGGGCAGGCCGGCCTCGATCATGGTCGGCACGTCCGGCATGATCGGCGAGCGCTGGGTGCCCGTCGTCGCAATGGCGCGGACCTTGCCCCCCTTGATGTAGCCCTGCGCCGTTGCGGCGCTGATCAGGAACACCTGCACCTCGTCGGTCGACACTGCCATCACCGCCGCAGGCGTGCCCTTGTACGGGACGTGCAGCAGTTCGATGCCGGCCTGGGTGCGGAACAACTCCATCGCGAGATGCTGTGACGAGCCGAAGCCTGCCGTGCCGTAGGCGACCTTGCCGGGCCTGGCCTTGGCCGCGGCGATCAGGTCCGCCACGGTGCGGATGGAAGACTGCGCGTTCACCAGCACAGCGTTGTCCAGCGTCGCTCCCCACATCCCGGTGCGATGTCCTTGCGGACGTCGAAGGGGACCTTCTTGTACAGCAGCGGATTGGTCGCGATCGACGACTGGTCGACCATGATGGTATAGCCGTCCGGCGCCGCCTTGGCCACCGCGTCGCCGGCGATCAGGCCGGCCGCGCCGGGGCGGTTGTCGACGACCACTGGCTGGCCGACGTTCTCGCTGAGCTTCTGGCCAACCAGACGGGCGAACAGGTCGTTGCCGCCGCCGGGCGGGTAGGGAACGATGAAGCGGATGGTGCGGCTGGGAAAGCCGGCGGCTGTGCCGGTTTGCGCGAAGCTTTGCGGCGCCGCCAGCAGGCCGCCGGTCGCGGCCACCAGGGCCAGCGCGATCTTGAAAGTGGGAATGAACTTCATGTTTGTCTCCGTAGATGTCTTTGATGTTTTGCTAGACCAGGCCGATGGCCGCCAGCGGCTTGTTTTCGGCCCAGGCCTGCGCTGGCACGCCCTGGCGGACCCATTTGGCGATGGCGGGGTCGAACTCGCCCATGTCGCGCAGCTCGATCCAGATCCGCAGCATCAGGCGCTTGTGGCCGTCGCCGTCGACGAAGGCCGTGCGGTAGTGCATGGCCGTGTAGTTGTTCAGGAGCTGGATGTCGCCGCGTTCCAGCCGCATGTCCAGGCGAACCTCGGAGTCCGTGCCCTGCCGCTCGATGTACGCGATCGCCTCTTCCTGCAAGGGTGTCAACGGGATTCCGCGCTTGCGCGCACCGTTGCGCATCTTCTTGCTGTGGAACCAGGAGCGCAGCAGGCCGTCGCGGTAGCTGAAGACCGGGACCGGCACGTCGCTGATCTCGTCGCTATCGCCCGTCGGGCCTTCGCCGCGCAGGTCGTGGTGAAAGCCTTCGTAGAGCACCGGCAGGTACTCGGGGTGCTCGGCCAGGATGCGGTTGTAGATCGCCATGGTGCTGACGATGACGCTTTGGCCGCCTTCTTTCGCGCGATCGACGCACATCAGCCCGACGACGTCGGCGAGGTCCGCGTGGGGCGGCTGCGCCGCCGCCGTTACATAGCTGCGAAGGTTGGGGTCGTGCAGGTTCTTGGGCGCGATGTCGGTGACGTGCTCGATCATCGTGCCCTTGGCGTTCTGAGAGATCACCGTGCCCAGGTGGACTGACAAACCCCAGTAGATGGTCTTCAGTTCCTCGACGTCGTAGCGCGCGGTCTGCAGACCGCGCAGCAGCACGAAGCCGCGGCCGTTCTTCAGCTCGTCGTCAACGGTGCCGATCCGCGTCTTCAGCGTTTTCAGCGGAAAGCTCTCGGCGCCAAAGCCGCCCCATTTCAGGCCGGCTTGCTGGACGCTGCGCAGCGCGTGGTCCAGTTCTTCCAGCTCCGCCGGCGTCAGCTGGGTGATCCAGTCATCGCTCCGGCTCAATTCAGCCCCGGTCCACGCAACGCGGGACGGCAGGGGATGGCGAAGTATCTCCATGCGGTAGTGCTCCTTTGACCGAAGGGATTGGAGCAAAGGCCAGACATAAGCACAATCGCTTTGTTCTTCAGGATTAATAAGAATAGCTCCATAATTAGCCCGTGCGAAGCAATGTCACCCTGCGCCAGATCGATGGCTTCTTGCTGGCCGGGGAACTGCTGTCGTTCAGCCGTGCGGCGGAAGCCATGCACATCAGCCAATCTGCTTTTTCCCAGCTGATCCGTGAGCTCGAAACAAGCCTGGAGTTGCGACTGTTCGACCGCACCACGCGGCGCATCGCGCTGACGAACGCAGGCACCGTCCTGCTGCGCAAGATGAAGCGCGGCGTCGACGAAATCGACCAGGCTTGCGAGGAAGCGCGGGCCCTGGTTCGCGTCGAGCACGGCCACATCACGGTCGGCACGCTTGCCTCGCTCGCGGTGGGCGTCGTGACGCGTGCCGTGGGCGGACTGCGTAAGGGCTTCCCCGGCATCAAGGTGAGCATGCGCGAAGACTACAACGGCGCCTTGCTCGAACGGGTTGCGCAAGGCGAGGTGGACTTCGCCGTCTGCGCCCAGAGCGGCGCGACCGAGGGCCTGAGCTTCGAACACCTGTTCGACGACGAACTGGTCGCCGTCATGCCGCTGGGCGACTCCAGGGCCGGCGCTCGGCCGCTGCGCTGGTCGGCGCTGAAGGACGAGTCACTGGTGATGACCATGCGGAAATCCAGCACCCGCGAGCATATTTCGGCGGCGTTGGCTGCCCACGGCATCACGCGCGAAGCCGACTACGACGTGGCCAACATGTTCACCGCGCTGAGCATGGTGCGGGCAGGGCTGGGCGTGACCTTCATTCCTCTGCTGGTGCTGCCCGAGGTCAACATGAAGGGGCTGGGCTGGGCGCGGATGGCGAAGCCCGCACCGGTCCGCCGCATCGGAATCTGCCGCCGCAGCGACCGGACCGCGTCGCCAGCCTGCGTGAAGTTCGAGGAGGTGCTGCGCGGCGAGGTCGACAAGGTGTTGCGGCGGCAGCGATCCTGAAGATCTCAAATTGTCTATACAACTTTTGCCCGTTCGGATTAAATTCACCCTGAGCTTCAGCCTGCGCAACGTGGCGCCCGGCGAATACATCGTGAGCACCCCGCACGAGGGGCCGGTAACCATATCAAGGTGCCGCCTACAAACCTGCCACAGTCGCTATTGGCCACCCTTTTTCCATATCGTTGCAACTTGCTTTTAGTGAGTAAGCGGTTTTCATGGTTGGGTCCCTGTTTGCATTATTTTTGTCATTGCTATTTTTTTGGTAGCTGCTTGCGCAAGTTCTTCGGGGGCTGGTGTCGTATTTGGCTCATGCAGCATCAAACGGGTTGACGATTTGAACCCCGCAGCCCAGGAAGTCGCGCGCGTTGCGGGTGGCCACCACCAATTGGTGTTCGATGGCGGTGGCAGCAATCAGCATGTCTGGGGCGCTGCGGGTGATACCTTGGGCTTGGAACTGCCCACGCAACACGCCGCAGCGCTGGGCAATGGCGGGGGTGATGGGGTACACCGCGTGCAGACGTTCCACCAGCGCGTTGAATAGCGCCAACTTGCGGGTGTTGGGTTGCCAGGCCAGGCCGAAGTGGGCTTCTTCTAGCGTGATGGCGGATATAGCCATCAGTGGCACCGTCTGGAGCCAGCGCATCACCTGCGCGTCGGGGGTGCTTCTAACGAACTCACTGATGACGTTGGTGTCTGCCAGAACGATGGTGGCGCTCATTGCAGAGTCGCCTTAAGCCGGGTCGATAAAAGCATTGGCGCGCTGCCAAGCCGTTTGGCGCGCGGCAGGGCTCGGCCCGGCAAAGCCGGTGTCGTCCTGCGGCGGGAAAGTCTCACGCAGTTGCAGCACTTGGCTATAGAAGCTGTCGGCCACGGGTTTGACAGCGGCCTCGCTGCGGGCAAAGTAGTCTGCCGACACCAGCACCGCAACCGGCGTGTTGCGGTTGGTAATGACCTGGGGTTGCTGCTGAGCCGCGGCGATCAGGGCAGAGAGTTGCTGGCGGGATTTGGCGATAGAGATGGACATAAAATTCCTTTATGTACTTAAAATATGTACATTATAGACATTTCAATCAAAACTGCACCGGGCTGCACTGGAGCTTGGCCTTTGCTTGGGCGAGGATGGCAGCAATGATGGCCATAGGACGTGGCTCGGGCCTTGTGTCGATGCGTTCTTGTGGGTGGGATTGCATGCTGTGGGCTCCTTTGGTTCCATGAAGCAGCATGGTTGCTTCCATCCCGACGAGCTATCAAGTCGATCCGAATTTCC
>CAISIP010000261.1 GCA_903885415.1 uncultured beta proteobacterium | reverse complement strand
TCTGTTGGCGTGGCAGCTGGCGGCTCTCAAAATCCGCAACCTTCAGTGGACCGGTATGCAACTGAAACACATCGGGTGCACTGCACTCGCCGCCCTGGCCATGGCACTGGCGCAGACCATTGCCTCGCCGGCCTGCGCCCAGTCTGGCGCCTCGGCCTACCCGGAGCGGCCGGTCAGGATCGTGGTTCCTTTTGCACCCGGCGCCGGTACCGACGCGATGGCGCGTTTGGTGGCGCAAAAACTCGGCGAAGTCCTGGGCGGAAATTTCCTCGTCGACAACCGCGCCGGCGCCTCTGGCGCGATTGGCACCCAGCATGTGGCGCAGCAGCCGCCCGATGGCTATACGTTGCTGCTGGTTGCGTCGCCATTCACCACGGTGGCCGCTTCGCTGCCGACTGCTGGATACGACCCGTTGCGCCAGTTCACGCCGGTGGGCATGATCGCCAGCGGCCCGCTGGTCTGGGCTGCCAACGCGGGCCTGCCGGCCTCGAGCATGCGCGAACTCGTGGCGCTGGCCAGGCAGCGGCCGGGGGCGTTGAACTACGGTTCCGCCGGCGCCGGCGGCGTCAACCACCTTGTGCTCGAAATGCTCAAGTCCAGAACCGGTACCTTTATCACCCACATACCGTACCGCGGCGTCGCGCCTGCCACGATGGACATGATCGCTGGTCAGGTCCATCTGGTGACTGGCACCATTCCGGCCCTGCTTCCCTTCATCAGGGACGGCCGTGTCAAGGCGCTTGCGGTGACCAGCGCAAAGCGCTCGAGCGCGCTGCCCGACGTTCCCAGCATGGCGGAGGCGGGTTACCCGGGCATCGACGTGGTCAATTACTTTGCGCTGATGGCGCCCGCCGGCACACCGGCAGCGATCGTCGAACGAATCAACTTCGGGATCGGTAAACTGGTGGCGCTGCCGGAGGTGGTGGCGCGTTTTAGATCCGAGGCGGTCGAGGCGGCTCCGGGCTCGCCGGCATTGCTAGGTCACTTTCTCGAAGCCGATTACCGCGCCTGGCGCAACGTCGTCAAGACCCAAAACCTGGTGATCGAATAGCCGCCTGGCCGGCGCGTACCGCCCCTTCGAGCGTTGAAGGGTAGGGTCCTTCAACAAAGTCGGCACAGGCCAGCAGCCCGGGCGCGATTTGCATCGGTGGGCGCTGAAGAGCGGGCGTGCATGAGAAGGTGGCGCGCTTTTCGAGCACCGTTTTCACCGGTTGCAGTTCGAAGCCCAGTTGTGCCCGCGCCTGCGCCAGGACCTGCGCTTGCAGCGTCGCGCTGTCACCCTCGCTGTCGCTGACGACGAAGGCCAGCAGCCCTGACGGGCCGCCGAGTTGGCTGCGGTCGAACACGAACTGCGCTGGCGCCTGCGCCTGCCCGGGTGCGGCGGCCCGCAGCGCGAGCATCGGTTGCGACAGGCGCAGGCCGCTACCCCATGCGTAGACCGTGCAGATGGCGCGGTGCTCGATGGCCCGCGCGGCCGCGCACCACCGGTCGATGCCCTGTGCCGTAGCGGCAGACGCCGTTATCTGGCTGCTGACGAGCAGGCGCAGGCAGTCCGGTGCGGGTGCCGCCAGCAGGACGGCATCGTAGGTTTCCCCATTCAGTCGCCACTGCGCCTGGTCGGCTTGCAACTGCAGCGCCCGCACGCCGAGCCGCATCGTCGCGCCGCTCAGGGCCAGAAAGCGAGACGCTGAGGCCGGGAACAGCTCCGACAGGTCGACCCGCGGCAGCAACAGATTCGAGCCACCGGCGGATCCAAAGACCGACTCCCGCAGCACGCGCAGAAAGACCTGTGCGCTGGCATCCTGCACCGGCGTGTTCAGCGCCGATACGCAAAGCGGTCGTATCAATTCGTCCATCACGCGCTGGCCAAGCGCTGCGCACAGGCTATCCACCGACTGGTTGCTCGCGCATCGGAACCCGGCCAACTGCCAGCGGAGTGCCTGGCGCAGCAGCCCCGCTTTGTCCGCCAGGGTCCAGCCGCGCGCGCAGGCGATGGCGCCCAGCGCGTCCCAGGGCGCCGGCCAGCGCGGCAGGCGAATGCCGCCGCCGTCGGGGTAGCGCATGGACAGAGGCAGCCGCAGGAGCACCACCTCCGGGTCGATGCCGAGCAAGCGCATAAGGTCCAGCGTTTGCCGGTAGGCGCCAATCAGGATGTGCTGCCCGTTGTCCAGCGCGGTGAGCGACCCGTCGGGCAGCCGGGTCGGCGGTAGGGCGCGCGCGCGCCCGCCCACGGTTCGCGAAGCCTCCAGCACGGTGACGTGGTGACCGGCACGGGTGGCGGCGACCGCCGCCGCAAGCCCCGACCATCCGGCTCCGACAATCGCGACTTTCAACGACCGCTGCCTGGCTGGCTTCTCACAGCCGCCCAAGCGCCTGCACGCGCCAGGCCAGCCAAAGCTTGCGCAGCGGCGTGAGGCTGACGCGCTGGGTCAGCACTGGAAAGTCGTCGCGCTCGATTTCGCGCAGCAGGTTGCGGTAGATGCTGGCCATCATCAGGCCGGGCTTTTGGGATCTGCGGTCCGCATCGGGAAGCAGCGCGAACGCCTGCTCGTACAGGCTGTGCGCGCGATCGGCCTGAAAGCGCATCAGCGCGCCGAAACGCCGGCGAAAATCCTCCGAGCCGTCGCGCTTGAGCAGTTCGTGCGATTTCACATCGAACTGCTGCAATTCGCTGACCGGCAAATAAATACGTGATCGCAGCGCGTCCTCACCGACGTCCCGGATGATGTTGGTGAGTTGCAGCGCAAGTCCCAGCTTGTGCGCGTAGGCGCTCGTCTGCGGCTGCGTCTGGCCAAAGATGTTGGCGGCCACCTCGCCGACGACGCCGGCTACCAGGTGGCAGTAGCGCTGTAGCCCGGCAAAGTCCAGGTAGCGGCTTTGCTCCAGATCCATCCGGCAGCCTTCGATGATCGCCAG
>CAISIP010000260.1 GCA_903885415.1 uncultured beta proteobacterium | reverse complement strand
TGGCCGCCCACCAGATCCTGCGCCACCGGCCCATCGCCACGGTAGGGAACCGACTTGAGGTCGGTGGCCAGCGCGGCGGCGACGACGCCCACCGCAAAATCAGGCGCGCTGGCCGGAGCCGGCACGCCCACATTGCCCTTGCCCGGGTTGGCCTTGGCCCACTGCGCAAATTCGCGCAGCCCGGCGCTCGGGTTGCCGACCACCTCCGGGTTGATGGCAAACACATCCGGGTTGATGGCGACCAGACCCACCGGTGCGAAGTCGCGTGCGGTGTCGAAACCCGGGTTGGTGAGGGTCAGCGGAATCATCGACACCGTGTGGCTGTTGGACAGAAACAGCGTCAGACCGTCGGGCCGGGCTGCCTTGAGCGCCTGCGCCGCTATTTGGCCACCGGCTCCCGGCCGGTTGTCGACGACCACCGTCTTGCCCAGTTCCTGCTGCATCCCGGCCGCCAGCAAACGCGCAATCGCGTCGGTGCTGCCGCCGGCTGGAAAGCCGACCAGCATGCGGATCGCCCCTTCCTGCGCCATCGCACAGACGCTGCCGAGCGCCATCAGCGCGGCGAGCGCAAGGGTGCCGAGGGTCTGGGGCATCGCGGTGAAGTTCTTCATGGTGCTGGACTTTCTAGGTGCGGGACATTTCCCGGATGGGGCGCGTGATCAGGGCCCGGTCCTGATCCGGACCGCCTGCCTGCCGAACAGACTTTAACGGATCGCCCATGCCGGGTTGGCGCACTCGGCTTTGCTCAATGTCGGCCGGCGACGCCGTGTCTATGCTGCGCGACCGGGTTCGCCAAAGGCGCTTGCGCATGCATCTCCGGGGCATGGGCGACGCGCAGCTGCGAACCGGCCTGACGGCTTTTGTGCTTCTAACCAAAAGGGGAAATCGGATGAAATACCAAGAACTACGCAGCGATCTGAAGACCGGCGACATCCTGCTCTTTTCAGGCAAGGGTGGCATTTCGGACGGCATCAAGTTTTTCACGCTGAGCAAGTATTCGCATGTGGGCATGGTCTACCGCTTCGACGACCCGCGCGACCCCAAAGGCTCGGTGTTCTGCTGGGAGTCCACCACCTTGAGTGACGTCCACGATGCCGACTCCGGCAAACTGACGAAAGGCGTGCAGCGGGTCGAGCTCTCCGAGCGGCTTGAGAGGTGCTTCTCGCTGGGCTACGAAGTCAGCGTGCGGCAGCTGTCGCGGTCGTTGAGCGACAAGATGCTCACGGCGCTCAATAACTTCCGCCATGATGTCAGTGGCCGACCCTACGAAACCAGCCGCATCGAATTGCTCAAGGCCGCCTACGACGGTCTGTTTGGCGACAACAAGGAGGACCTGAGCTCTCTTTTTTGCAGCGAACTGGTGGCCGAGGCGTACCAGAGCATGGGCCTGCTCAGCGAGGCGATGCCCTCCAATGAATATATCCCGAAGGATTTTTCGCAGGAGCGCCAATTGCGGCTGCAAATGGACTACCGGCTGCAAAATGAAATCGACATCCACGCCCTGTAGCGGGAGCGCTGCGTGACCCCGTTTGAAATCGTCGCGCTCGCCGGCGCCATCGCCGGCCTGTCGATGGTGCTCGGCGGCATATGGCTGGTGGCCAAGGGCGCGATCACCATGGCCGCCACGCCGCATTCCGACGCCCTGAGCATCGAGTGGAAAAAGCAGTTCCGCATCAACACGCAGGTGCCCGGCATCGCCTTCTTCCTGGTGGGCCTGATGTTCATATCGGTATCCTTGGGGTTTCTGAAACCGCCCGAAGTCGTACCCATCGAATTCGAAGGCCAGGTCAAGGGCGTCGACGAACCGGTCTCGATCATTGTTCGTCCGGCGAACTGGGAGCTTCCGAGCAACAGCAGCGGACAGATCAACGGCAAGGTCTATCCGGACTTTTCCTTCGTGGTGCTGCTGATCAACGCGCCCGGTTATGAGCCTTTCACCACCTCCATCAAGGTGGGGGCCGCCGGACAACGCCTGGCCCGGCTGGGGACGCTGGAACTGCGCCGAAAGGTCAAGGAAAGCGACCTCGAAAAGAAGATCGCCGCGTTGCCCTTCAGTGCTCCGCCTGCGGTGGCGAATACCCCCGCGTTCGGGGTCGCGCAATGAGCCGCAGAAGGCGCTTCTTGCAGGCGGCGCTGGGGGTGGCAATGCTTTGCGTGGCGCCAAAGGATGCCGCGCAGCCGTTCATGGGCCAGACGGTTCCGGTGCAGGGCCAGCTCATCTCGCGCAATCAGGGCCCGGTGCCGGGCCTGACGGTGTTCCTGCTGCATCCGCTGCTGGGGCGCAGCATGCCGTCGATCACCGACCAGTACGGCCGCTTTGGCTGGGTCGCCATACCCCTTCGACCCGAAGCCTATTTTCTGGAAATATATTGGGGTCCGAATCTCGTCTACCGCCAGGCGGTTCAGGTCATGCAGCCGCTGACCATTGCGCCCATCTTCCTGTGAGCACAAGGCTGCGCCCGACCGGGCGGCAGCGACCCGCTCGCCCGCCGCTGACGGCTTGGGCTTGGCGCGATCGTATTTCCTGCACGAACTGCGCTGTGCAGACCGCCATCGATTGCCGTGCCTCACCAAGGCGCCGGCTCTTTTGCTTAGATTGAAGCGATGGGGGCCAATTTTCGGGGGTACTGCTGATGTGGAAACGCACCATCGCCTGGATAGCGCTGCTCGCGCTTGCGGCTTGTGGCAAGTCGACAGCGCCAGACGCCGAGCGCAGCGCGCCCGGGCCCTTGCAGGCGATAACCGTCGCCGTTACCGGGCAGCCGCAAAGCACTTTGATCCATATCGCCGAGGCCAAGGGCTATTTCCAGTCCGAAGGGCTCGATGTGCAATACCAGCGCTTTGAATTTGGCAAGCCGGCGTTGCAGGCCGTTCTCGACCGTAAGGCGGACTTGGCTGCGGCC
>CAISIP010000259.1 GCA_903885415.1 uncultured beta proteobacterium | reverse complement strand
TCAGCGACTGCCCCTCGAATACCTGCTTCTCAATCGGCAACGGCGGCTGCGCCGCACGCACTGCCGCCGACGGCTCGCCCTCGGGCTGTCGCTGCCAGACGTCGGCTACGTGCAGGAAGGCAGCGCGGTCAAGCCCTATATCGATGAAGGCCGACTGCATACCCGGAAGCACCCGGGCGACCTTGCCGAGGTAGACATTGCCGACCAACCCGCGCTCGAGCGTGCGCTCGACATGCAACTCCTGAACCACGCCATTCTCGACCAGCGCCACCCGGGTCTCCTGCGGCGACCAGTTGATCAAAATGTCGTCCTGCATCGGGTTCGCCTCTTGTCGGGTGGGTTCAGACCTGCACGCCGAAGGCGCGCAACAGCGCGGCGGTTTCGAACAGGGGCAGCCCCATGATGCCAGAGTAGGAGCCGCTGATGCTGTGGATGAACCCGGCCGCCCTTCCCTGCACCGCGTAGGCACCGGCCTTTCCCAGCGGTTCGCCACAGGCTGCATAGGCCCTGATCTGCTGCTCGCTCAAATCGGCGAAGCGGACCCTGGAGGCACTCAGCGCCTGCCCGCGTCGGGACGTCGTTGCGATGGCCACCGCCGTCAGGACCCGGTGCGTCTTTCCCGACAGCGAACGCAGCATGCTGCGCGCGTGCGCAGCATCGACCGGCTTGCCCAGGATCGTGCGGCCGATAGCGACCGTGGTGTCGGCGCACAGCACCGGGGCGGGCTTCAATCCCCGCTGCACTCGCCGCTGCAGCGCCGCGTCAAGTTTGAGCGCGGTGACGCGCGCCACATAGGCGGACGGCGCCTCACCGACAAGCGCCTCCTCCAGCGATTCGGCGTCCTCCTGCGGCCCGGGTAACAGCAACTGGTGCGCAACGCCGATCTGGGTCAGCAACTGGCTGCGCCGCGGGCTTTGCGACGCAAGATAGATGAAGGCGGGTGCTGTCACGGCGGCTCACTCGCGATGGTAGGGATGGTTGGCGTTGATCGACCAGGCGCGGTAGAGTTGCTCGACCAGCAGCACGCGCGCCATTGCGTGGGGCAGCGTCATGTCCGACAGCCTGATGCGCTCGTGCGCGGCCTGCTTGAAGGCCGGTTGCAGGCCGTCGGGACCGCCTAGGACCAGCGCCACGTCGACGCCGTCGCGCTGCCATTGAGCAAGCCGCTGCGCCAGCCCTAAGGTGCTCAGCGCGCTGCCACGTTCGTCGAGCGCGACGATGCGACTACCAGAGGGAATCGCCGCGCTAATGCGCTCGCGCTCGGCCGCCAGCAAAGTCGCCAGCGACTTGGAGCCTCGGGCCTCGGTCTTGACGGCTTTGATTTCGAAATGCAGTTCGGGTGGAAAGCGCCGGGCGTACTCGTCCGATGCAGCCTGAGCCCAGCCCGCAATGCGCTGCCCTACCGCAACCACCACCAGCTTCACAGGCCGGGCGTCAGGCTTTGCCCGATTGCCTTTTTCTGGCCGGGGACTTAGCAGCGGCACGGGGTGCCCGGGCGCGCGCTGCAGGCTTCGCGGCCGCAGGCGCGTCTAGAGCCGCCTTGCGCCGCGCCTTAGCTGGTGCAGCCTTGGCCGACGCAGCCTTGGCTGCCGGCTTGGCCGGCACCGCTTTTGCGGGCGTTGCCGGCGCCGGTTTGGTGGCGCCGAACTTCATGCGCACTGGCTTGTCGCCCCAGAGCTCCTCCAAATGGTAGTAGCTTCGGATACCGGGTTGCATGATATGAACCACCGCCTGCGCGCAGTCGACGATGATCCATTCACCGTTGGCCTCGCCCTCGATCCTGGGCTTTGGAAAGCCTGCAGCGCGCACCGCATCGCGCACGCTGGCAGCAAGCGCCTTGGTCTGACGGTTGGAGGTTCCGGAGGCGATGATGACCCGCTCGAAGAGCGCCGAGAGGTGCATGGTATCGAACACCTTAATGTCCTGGGCCTTGACATCTTCCAGCCCGTCGACGATGACGCGCTGTAATTTCTGGGTGTCTTTATTTGCTGCGGTTTCAGTGGTCATCGGTCGGCTTGGTAGAGATGGTGGTGAACAATATAACGCGCAACGGCATCTCCCACCAGCGGCGCGACCGGCTCTGCGGCGCGCACGCGCGCGCGGATGTCGGTTGCACTGATCGAAAAACTAGGCAGGTTCAGCGTTAAAAAGCGCCGCTCCAGCCCGGCGAGTCGCATGGGGGCGCTGTCCGTGCCCGTAGAATCTCCACGCGCAGCTACTCAAATTATAGCAAGCTCGACGACCGCCTGCCATTCCCGCCAGTTGGACAGGGCACGGGCCTGGTCCTGGCCCATCAGCAGGAACAACTGCGTCTGTGGCAACTCCGCGTGTAACTCGCGCAATGTATCGACGGTGTAACTAGGTCCACATCGCAGGGTCTCGCGGAGGTCCACGCGCGCTGCAGGCAGGTCTGCAAACGCCAGTTCGGCCATGGCGATTCGGTGTCGGGCCTCGGACAGGACCCGGGTTTTGTGCCAGGCCTGTCCGGTCGGAAATACCCACAGCGCGTCGAGCTGCAGCTGCGCTATCGCAGCCTTCGCGATGGCCCGGTGCGCCTCATGCGGCGGGTCGAACGCGCC
>CAISIP010000258.1 GCA_903885415.1 uncultured beta proteobacterium | reverse complement strand
TGGTAATGATTACTCATCACTGCATAGGCCGGAATATCGATGGCAAAAACTTCGCCGAGCAGTTTCAGGCGTTTCAGAAACCAGGGCTTGCGGTAATTCAGGTCCCTGCCCTTCTCATCCATTCCAAAGAAGAACGAACGCCTCACACAACGCGATATGCAGTGATAGTAGGGAGTAGCTTCTAGGGAAATCAAAGCCGAGCGCGGGCGAGTCATACTGACTGAATCCGATCATGAACTTAGTCAGAATCTAGTACGGCTTTCTGAATTGTTCCACAAAAAGTGGGTGTCCCTTTTTCTTCCTTTTCTGTTTTTTCTGTTTCTTCTTTTTCTTTTTTCTCTTTTTAAAACGCGACCACAATCAAAATGGTCAGATACGAGAGTAACTTGATCCGATCTTTCGTATTGTCGAGAACCCGTGCCCAGCTACGATTTCTTCCCGCAAAGCATCCCAGGCGGGATGCTTTGCAAAACTACTATTGAAGCCGACACAGGGCCGGCCCTTATTTCAGATTTGCGTTGTCCCTATTGATGCACCTCGGCAGCGGGCGCCGGCTGCGCTGCCGCTGCAGCGATTTCGGCATCTTTCGCCGCATTCGCCAGGCTCACCACGTAGGCGCGGATCGCTTCGGCATCCTGTGGTGTCAGCTGCGCGGCGAACGACACCATACCGTTGTTCTGTAACGCACCGTCGATAACGATGGCCTTGAACAGCGCATCGACGTTGAGCGCGGCGGCGTAGCGCAGGTCCGGGAACACGCTGCTGACGCGGCCGACGCTGGTGCCATGGCAACTCGCGCAGTGTGCGGTGTATTGCGTTTCGCCCTGGGCCAGGAGTGCCGGGTCACCGAAGTTCGCGGGTGGATTCAGTTGCGGTGGTGTGTAGCTGAGCAGCTCGGGGAGCGCAGCGGTACCACCGAGTTTGTAGACCAGCAGGCGCGCGTAATTGGGTGCCCAATAACCGCCTGTGCTCTGGCCTGACACCGTGGCGATGTACTGCTCACCGTCGATCTCGTAGCTGACCGCGCCACCGACGGCACCCGATTGCGTGTCGGTACTCCACACTTCTTCGCCGGTGTCGGCGCGGAAGGCCTTGAAGGTGGTGCCCGTGGACTGGAAGACCAGGTTGCCGGCCGTGGTCAACACACCGGCACGCGTGCTGGCTACGCGTTGTTCCCACATCGCTTTACGCTGCACCGGGTCCCAGGCCAGCAGGTACGAACCGGCGCCCTGCAGCACTGGCGCCGGACCTTCCGGCTGCGCGCCGACGTTGATCGATAACAACTGGTTGCCCATTTTCGCGCCGGCTTCGGCCACAAACGCGAAGCTGGTGTAGGTAGTCGGGATGTACATCAGGCCCGTGTCGGGATTGAAGGCCATCGGATTCCAGCCGTGTGCGCCTGCGAAGGAAGGCACCACGTGGAAGCCCGTGCTGCCTTCCGCGCCGTAGTTGGCTTCAGGATTGATGATGGGGCGGAAATTTTCGTCGAAGCCGGTCAGCCAGTTGGCGGTGGGCACGAAGAGGTCGGCCGAGTACGGCTCGCCGGTGGTGGCGTCGAGCACGTAGAACACGCCATTCTTCGGCGCCTGCATCACGACGCGCCGCTGCAGGCCCCTGATCATCAAGTCGGCGGTAACGAGCTGTTGGGTGTTGTCGTAGTCCCAGCTGTCGCGCGGAACAGCCTGGTAATGCCAGCGATACTCGCCGGTCGCGGCGTCAAGCGCCACGATCGAGGACGTGAACAGGTTGTCGCCGCCGCCGGGCGAGCGTATGTCGGCAGGCCACGGCGCACCATTGCCGGTGCCGATGTAGACGAGGTCAGTCACTGGATCGTATGTGATTGCATCCCACGGCGTGCCGCCACCACCGGTCTTCCACCACTCGCCGTTCCAGGTTGCGGCGGCCATTTCCAGTTCAGGCTGTTCGAAGCCCAGGCTTGGATCGCCGGGCACCGCCCACCAGCGCCACAGCTCGTTGCCGTTGTTGGCATCATAGGCCGCCATGTAGCCACGCTGATGGTATTCGGAGCCAGCTTCGCCGATGAAGACACGGCCGTCGGCGATGCGCGGCGCGCCGGTGATCGAGTGCCAGCCTTCGCGGTCGGTGATCTGTTTTTCCCACACCAGTTCGCCGGTATCGGCCTTGACCGACACGAGACGGCCGTCGAGCGTGGCCCAGATGATGTTGTCCTCATATATCGCGACGCCGCGATTGACGATACCGCAGCAC
>CAISIP010000257.1 GCA_903885415.1 uncultured beta proteobacterium | reverse complement strand
GTTTCCATCGCCCGCAGCCAAGGCAGGACGCACGGTCAATCTGGACAAACCCTTTCGCCGCTGTGTGCTGGGGGCTGGGCTGGATGTCAAACAGATCGTGCGTCACACGCTGCGTCATACTGCCATCACGCACTTGGTGCAGGCCGGGGTGGACTTGCCCACAGTGAAGCGGATCAGCGGCCACAAAAACTTAAGCATGGTCGAACGCTACAGCCACCAGAACGGCGCGCACATTCAAACGGCGATGGACAAGCTAACTGAGCGGTACAAGAGTAAAACGTATTGACAGTATCGCTGACGCGATTACACAGGAATTACACTTTCGGGCCACAAAAAGAAAAGCCTGCTACCAATTAAGTAGCAGACTTTTCAATGCCTATGCGGCTTGTAGTGGCTCCTCGACCTGGGCTCGAACCAGGGACCTACGGATTAACAGTCCGGCGCTCTACCAACTGAGCTATCGAGGAACAAGCTCTAAATTATAGCGTTTGTTTTTCCGGGGAACCACGGCGGCGCCATGCTCATAAGTCGGCGCTGAGCGTCAACCGGGCGGCGCGCGGCTCACCCGCGAGCAGGTAGTAGTGGGTGTACTGCGCGACCGATTCGCGCCAGTAGCGGCGGTCGGCCAGGTTGCTGACGGCCAACTGCCAGTGAAGGGCCTGGCCGGCGAAGCGGGCGCGATAGTCGATGGCCGCGCTGAAGGTCGTCCATGCTGGAATCTGCAGCGCGCCGTTGAGCGTTGCATTGCGCTCGCCTTCGTGTTGAAGGCCGAGACTGGTGGTCAGGCCGCTTGCCCATTGCGGGGTGTAGGCGATTTGCGCGCGCGCGGACTTGGCGGGAACGTTCACCGGACTTTGGCCATTGACCTGCGGGTTGCCCAGCGCTCCCTCTTGCCGGGCGTTGAGCAGCATTGCCGAGCCCGACCAATGCCATGCCCCCGACTTGAGTGCTCCTTGTGCCTCCAGTCCACGATGGCGGGCGTTTCCAGAGTAGCTGCGCTCGCTGAGGTAGGTCAGCGGGTCGATCGTGTCGAGCGCCAGCGGCCGTACGATGTCGAAGGCCGCCACGCCCCAGCGCAGGTTCGGGCCTTCAGACTTGATCCCCACCTCCAGCTGGCGACTGCGGCCAAGGCCCAGCGGGCTTCCCGGGTGGTTGAATGTAGTGGCGTCGTTGGGTGTGGAAAACTGTTCGGCGCCGTAGCCCACCGATGCATAGCGGGTGATGCCAAGGCTTTGGTGACTCAGCGCCATCCAGGGGGTGTTCAGGCTGTCCTGCATCCGAGTCTTGTTGGGATCCTGCGGGTTGGCGGATTCGCTGGAGCGGTCAAATCGGGTGTGGCGCAAGCCCGCCCATGTATTCCACTGCGCCGTCCAACGGCTGCGCAGTTGCGCCGAGAATTCCTGGCTGGTCTCCGTCTTGTTGCTGGTGTAGCTCAGCGCCTGCGGACTTGCGGGTACCGCCACATTGCCCAGAAAACTCCCGGGCACGCCTACATCGTTGAAGGTGAACATCGGCGGCTTCGTCTCGCTGTAGCGGCTGCTCAGCCAACCGAAGGTCCAGTCGTGGACGGCACCGAGCGCTGCATCGCGCCCCATGAGTTTGAGTTGCAATGCGTCCTGCTGCCGGCGCTCGGAGTCGCTTCGGTAGTCGAACAAGCTGAAGCTTCCGTCGGGGCAATAGGCGTAGACACCGTCCGGGTTGGGCGTGGAGTAGCAGGAGAAGGGGGATGCAAGCCGGCCGTCGCTCTTGAGGTGCTGGCGCATGTAGTGCGCTGACCATCGCGTGTCG
>CAISIP010000256.1 GCA_903885415.1 uncultured beta proteobacterium | reverse complement strand
GGACGGCTCGCACATCCAGGTGCTGCTGCTGACGCTGTTTTCCGCCACTTCCCAAAATTGGTCGACGCCGGCCATGTCTATGTAGCCCGGCCGCCGCTGTTTCGGGTCGACGCGCCGGCGCGCGGCAAGAAGCCCGCGTCCAAGGCCTACGCGCTGGACGCGGGTGAACTCGGCGCGATACTCGACAAGCTGCGCAAGGAAGGCGTTCGCGAGGGCAGTTGGAGCATCAGCCGCTTCAAGGGCCTGGGCGAAATGAACGCCGAGCAGTTGTGGGACACGACGCTGAACCCGGATACCCGGCGCCTGCTCCCGGTGTACCTCGGCGCGAGCGATTTCGCCCAGACCGAGACGCTGATCACCAAGTTGATGGGCAAGGGTGAGGCTGCCGCACGCCGCGAGTTGATGGAGCTGCATGGCGACGCGGTGGAGGTCGATGTGTGACTTCGATTCTGGCAAGGCGATGGTTGGCGCGGCTGCTTCGCTGCGGTTGGCTGGTCGGCATGCTGTTCGGACTGGCGGTGCCAGCGCGGGCGGATGTGTATGGCTATGTCGATGACAAGGGGGTTGCACATTTTTCTGCCGAGCGTGTCGACGAACGCTACGAGCTGTTCTTGCGCGGTGCCGCCACGGTCCCGGCCCCTGCGCGCCCGGCTTCTGCTTCGGATAGCCCTGCCGCGGTTGTGGACCCCGTCGCGGCACCAGGCCGGCCCAGCCGGCTTGTCGCATTCTTTGAACTGTCGCCCAGCTTCAGGTTGGTCAAGGAGCATATGCGCGAGGCGGCGAGTTCGCAGAACATCGAGTTCGAACTGCTGCAGGCTCTGATCGCGACCGAGTCGGGTTTTGACGCTGGGGCGGTTTCGCCCAAGGGCGCGATCGGACTGATGCAGATCATGCCAGCGACCGCGCGCCGCTACGGTGTCGACGACGAGGCCCACGCCGGGCTGCAGAGGAGGCTGACCGAGCCACGCCTGAATATTCGCACCGGAACGCGTTACCTGCGCGACCTGATCAATATGTTTCCAGGCCAGATCGAACTCGCCCTTGCAGCCTACAACGCGGGCGAGGGCGCGGTGCAGCGTGCCGGCAACCGGATTCCGAATTTCAAGGAAACCCAGAATTACGTGCGTGCCATCCTGGAGTTGTACACGGCGCTCAAGGCGCCGGTGCTGCCACGGGTGGCCGAGCTGCCGGTGCCGCCGCCCGAGCCGCTTGCCAAGGTGCCGCCGGTGATCCGCGGCGGCGCGTTCAGCCGCGGCAACATGGTTCCCGGCATTCACACCACCGGCTTCGAGCCATTTCCAAAGTCAGACACCGGACCGTCAAGATGAGCGAGCCATCGACCGTGGGTCTTACGGCGCCAATGCCGGACGACGCCGACAACCCCAACCTTGCCAGCTACGCGCAGCGCGCCTACCTCGAGTACGCGCTCAGCGTCGTCAAGGGACGCGCACTGCCCGATGTCTGCGACGGTCAAAAGCCGGTGCAGCGGCGCATCCTGTACGCCATGTCGCGCATGGGGCTGGGCTTTGGCGGCGCCAATGGCAGCACAGGCGCCAAGCCCGTCAAGTCGGCGCGCGTGGTCGGCGATGTGCTGGGCCGCTTCCATCCGCATGGCGACCAAGCCGCCTACGACGCGCTGGTGCGCATGGCGCAGGACTTCTCGCAGCGCTATCCGCTGATTGACGGACAAGGTAATTTCGGCAGCCGCGATGGCGACGGCGCCGCGGCGATGCGCTACACCGAGTCCCGGCTCGCGCGGATCACCAGCCTGTTGCTCGACGAAATCGACGAGGGGACGGTGGACTTTGGCCCCAACTACGACGGCTCGACCGAAGAGCCTTCGCGGTTGCCGGCGCGGCTGCCTTTTGTGCTGCTCAACGGCGCCAGCGGTATCGCGGTCGGGCTGGCGACTGAAATCCCCAGCCATAACCTGCGCGAGATCGCCAGCGCCTGTGTCGCGCTGATCCGCGACCCGGCGCTCGCTGACGCCGCACTGTTCGCGCTGGTGCCCGGCCCCGACTACCCCGGCGGCGCGCAGCTCATCAGCAGCGCGCAGGAAATCGCCGATGCCTTTCGTAGCGGACGCGGCTCGCTCAAGCTGCGCGCGCGCTGGAAGATCGAAGACTTGGCGCGCGGCCAGTGGCAGTTGGTGGTGACCGAGCTGCCGCCCAATGTGAGCAACCAAAGGGTGCTGGAGGAAATCGAGGAGCTGACCAACCCCCGCGTGCGGCTCGGGAAAAAGGCCTTGACGCAGGAACAGACACAGCTCAAGGCCAGCGTCCTGTCGGTGCTGGACCTGGTGCGCGATGAGTCTTCGAAGGATGCTGCGGTGCGGCTGGTATTCGAGCCCAAGACCAGCCGCATCGGGCAGCAGGAGCTGATCACCACGCTGCTGGCGCACACCAGCTTGGAGACTTCGGCTCCGGTGAACCTGACGATGGTCGGTATCGACGGCCGACCCACGCAGAAGTCGCTGCGCCAGATGCTCGTCGAATGGATCGTGTTTCGCCAGCAGACGATCGAGCGCCGATCGAAGCACCGGCTGCAAAAGCTGCTGGACCGGGTCCATATCCTCGAAGGCCGCCAACTGGTGCTGCTCAACATTGACGAGGTGATTGCCATCATTCGCCAGTCCGACGAGCCGCGACAGGCGCTGATGGCGCGCTTTGCGCTGTCGGATCGGCAGGCCGAGGACATACTCGAAATTCGCCTGCGCCAGCTCGCCCGGCTGGAAGCGATCAAGATCGAGCAGGAGCTCAAGGCGCTGCGCGAGGAGCAGAAGAAGCTGGAAGAAATCCTAGGCAGCCCGACGGTGCTGCGGCGCCTGATGGTGCGTGAAATTGAGGCCGATGCCAAGCTGTTTGGCGACGCCCGGCGCACGCTGATCCAGCCCGAGAAGCGCTCTGTGCTCGAGGTCCGGGTGGTCGACGAACCGGTGACCGTGGTCGTCAGCGAAGGCGGCTGGGTGCGTGCGCGTGCAGGCCACGGGCACGATCCGGCCAGCTTCGCGTTCAAGTCGGGCGACGCCTTGCGCGGAACTTTCGAGTGCCGATCGGTCGACACGCTGCTGGTGTTTGGCAATAAGGGACGGGTCTATTCGGTTCCGGTTGCGCTGCTGCCCGGCGCGCGTGGCGACGGCCAGCCGGTGACCACGCTGATCGAGCTCGAACCCGGAACCCAGCTGGCGCACTACTTTGCCGGCCCCGCCAGCGCCAGCCTGCTGCTGAGCAGTTCAGGCGGTTACGGGTTCATTGCCACCGTGGAAAATATGGGTTCTCGCTTCAAGGGCGGCAAGGCTTTCGTGACCTGCCACGAAGCCGAGACGCTCACACGTCCATCGCCGGTGGCGGGCGGATCGGGCTCATTGCCGAGCGTGGCGGCGACCCACGTTGCCTGCGCGTCGGCCGGCGGGCGGATCCTGAGCTTCAGCATCGACCAGATCAACACCATGGCGACCGGTGGCCGTGGCCTGAAGCTGATCGACCTCGAGCCCAAGGATAGCCTGGCCGGAGCCGCTGCCTACAACCGCAGCGTGCGCATTGAGGGCATCGGTCGTGGTGGCAAGCTGCGGGAGGAGACGCTGGAGATCCGCAGCCTGAACAACGCGCTCGCGCCGCGTGGCCGCAAGGGCAAGGCGGCCGATCTGGGCTTCAAGCCAACGGGCGTGGTGCGCGTCCTGTAGTACCCGCATGACACGCCGGGCGTTGATCGCGGGCGGGGGCATTGGCGGCATGGCGGCCGCGCTGGCCTGTGCCCATGCCGGCTGGCAGGTGCGGCTGTTCGAGCGCAGCGCCGAATTCAGCGAAGTCGGCGCCGGAATTCAGATCGGGCCCAACGTCACCCGTGTGCTGCAGGCATGGGGCATGGACCAAGCTTTGCGCGCCGCAGCCGCTTTTCCGTCGCGGTTGGTGGTACGCGACGCCATCTCCGGCCGCGAACTGGGCGCCATCGCGCTGGGACCGGCCGCCGTGCAGCGCTATGGTGCGCCCTACGCGACCATCCACCGCGCCGACCTGCACGCCATGCTGCGCGGCGGCGCGGCGATGCACCCGGGCGTTCAGCTTCAAACCGGTTCCGAAGCGGCAGGTTTCGAGCAGGATGCGCATCGGGTGCGGGTGCGGGTGCCGGGCGAGGGGACGATTGACGGCGACTTGCTGGTGGGGGCCGATGGCCTGCGCAGCGGCGTGCGGGCATGGCTGCTGGCCGATGGTGCACCGCGCGTCATCGGTCATGTTGCGTACCGCGCGATGGTCGAACAGGCACACCTGCCGGCGGCGCTGCGCAGCCAGCAGATCACCGTATGGCTTGCGCCGCGTTTGCACTTGGTGCATTACCCGGTGCGGGGCGGAGAATGGCTCAATGTGGTCGCCGTCGTGCAGGGCGAGTCGGCACGCGCGCCGGCCGAAGACGACTGGGACCAGGGCACCGCAGCCGGAGCACTGTACGCCGCGCTGGAGCAGACCTGTCCGACGCTGCGTGACCTGGTGGCATCACTCGCGCACTGGCGCCGCTGGATCCTGTGCGACCGGTTGCCGATGCAGGGTCCCCATCAGCACGCCCAAGGACGGGTGGTCCTGGTGGGCGACGCGGCCCACCCGATGCGCCCCTACCTGGCGCAGGGTGCGGGAATGGCGATCGAAGACGCGCAGCAGCTTGGCAGGCTGCTGTCGCAACCCGAGTTCAGGCTCGCCGAGGCGCTTGGATGTTTCGCCGAGCAGCGCTGGCAGCGCAACCGCCGGGTGCAGCTAAGGTCGATCCGCAACGGCAGCATCTTCCACGCGCAGGGGGCGTTGCGCGCGGCACGCGACGCCGCCATGCGGCTTCTGGGGGATCGCCTGCTCGACCTGCCCTGGCTGTACCGGGGCTAAAGCGCGCGCAGCGCTGCGGTCAGCGCCGGACCTCGTCCACCAGCGTCTTGAATTCGTCGATGTCCTCGAAGCTGCGGTAGACACTGGCAAAGCGCACATACGCGACCTTATCGAGCTTCTTCAGTTCGCGCATCACCAGTTCGCCAATGCGCGTCGATAGCACCTCGCGCAGGCCCAGGTTGAGCAGCTTTTCCTCGATGCGCTCGATGGCACTGTCGACCTGCTCGGTGCTGACCGGGCGTTTGCGCAACGCCAGATTCATCGAGGCGAGCAATTTGGCGTGTTCGAACTCGATGCGCCTGCCGTCCTTCTTGACGATGGCCGGAAAGTTCAGGTCGGGCCGCTCGTAGGTGGTGAAGCGCTTTTCGCAGGCGGCACACTGGCGTCGCCTGCGGATAAAGTCCCCGTCCTCGGCCATCCGGGTTTCCGTCACCGGCGTTTCAGAATGGCCGCAAAAAGGGCATTTCACGGCGCGCTGGCTCCGGCGCGCATGGCGCTGTCAGGGGGTTGCGCCGCCACGGCCATCGCTCAGCGGTAGACCGGAAAGCGGCTGGTCAGCGCAATCACCTTGGCCCGAACCGTTTCCAGGTTGGCGGGGTCGCGCGGGTTGTCGAGCACGTCGGCGATCAACTCGGCCGTGGCGCGCGCCTCCTCGTCCTTGAAACCGCGCGTCGTCATCGCCGGTGTTCCGATACGAACGCCGCTGGTCACCATCGGCTTTTCGGGGTCGTTCGGGATCGCATTCTTGTTGATCGTCATGTGGGCGCTGCCCAGCACGCTTTCGGCTTCCTTACCGGTGATTCCCTTGGCCCGCAGGTCGACCAGCATCAGGTGGCTTTCGGTGCGCCCGCTCACGATGCGCAGGCCGCGCTCGGTGAGCCTGCGCGCGATGACGTCGGCGTTGCGCAGCACCTGCAGCTGGTAGGACTTGAAGCCGGGGTCCAGGGCCTCCTTGAAGGCGACGGCCTTGGCGGCAATCACATGCATCAGCGGTCCGCCTTGCAGGCCCGGGAAAATGGCGCTGTTGATCGCCTTCTCGTGCGCCGCCTTCATCAGAATGATGCCGCCGCGCGGACCGCGCAGGCTCTTGTGGGTAGTTGAAGTGACGACGTCGGCGTGCGGCACCGGGTTCGGGTACAGGCCCGCCGCGATCAGGCCGGCATAGTGCGCCATGTCGACCATGAAGATGGCGCCGACATCGCGCGCCACTTTAGCGAAACGGGCGAAGTCGATCGCCAGTGAGTAGGCCGAGGCGCCGGCGATGATCAGCTTGGGCCGGGTCTCGTGGGCTTTGTGCTCCATCGCCTCGTAGTCGATTTCTTCCCGGGCATTCAGGCCGTAGCTCACGACCTTAAACCACTTTCCGCTCATGTTCAGCGCCATGCCGTGCGTCAGGTGCCCCCCCTCTGCCAGGCTCATTCCCATGATGGTGTCGCCGGGCTTCAAAAAGGCGAGAAAGACCGCCTCGTTGGCCGAAGCCCCGCAATGCGGCTGCACATTGGCGGCATCGGCCCCAAACAGCTGCTTCACCCGGTCGAGGGCGAGTTGCTCGGCGACGTCGACATTCTCGCAGCCGCCGTAATAGCGCTTGCCCGGGTAGCCCTCGGCATACTTGTTCGTCAGTTGCGAACCCTGCGCCGCCATCACAGCCGGCGACGCATAGTTCTCGCTGGCTATTAATTCGATGTGCTGTTCCTGGCGGGCATTTTCGGCCGTGATGGCGGCCCATAGTTCAGGGTCGGTCTGCGCGACTAGCTTGGATCGGTCATACATGGTGCGGGGCCCGGGGTTAAGGGTGGGTTTTGATGCGGTTGGCGGTTTCAGGAGCGCAGCGCCAAGGCCACCTGGGCGCCTAGGGGCTGGACCGGCGCCACCACCGGCGTTGCCGGGTTGGACCAG
>CAISIP010000255.1 GCA_903885415.1 uncultured beta proteobacterium | reverse complement strand
GGCATCAGGCGTCGGCGGACGCGCTGGCAGAGTGCGATATCTTGCAGCGGCTATGGGGCCCGGTGGCGGCGCAGTGCCGCAACTGGCAGGACGTGGCGCGAATGGCGGCGAGCCATCGCTGGATTGCTCGGGGCTGAGTCGATTGGCCGCAGGGCTTGGGCGCATCGCCGCTGGCATATAATCATGGGCTTCGCCTTGCTGCACCCCGAATAGACGCCGGGGGCGGCTTTACCGACCCGTACGGGTCATCCACAAGGAGTATCAATGCGTCACTATGAAATCATCCTGATGATCCATCCGGATCAGAGCGAACAGGTTCCGGCCATGCTGGAGCGCTACAAATCGATGATCACCGCTGGCGGTGGCAAGATCCATCGGGTGGAGGACTGGGGTCGGCGCCAGTTGATCTACATGATCAACAAGCTCGCCAAGGCGCATTACCTGTGCATCAACATCGAAGCCGATCAGGCCGTGATGGTCGAACTCGAGCATGCGTTCAAGTTCAACGACGCCGTTCTGCGCCACCTGACGGTGTCGCGCAAAAAGGCCGACACCGGACCGTCTTCGATGATGAAGACCGTCGAGCGCGAAGACGCACGCAAGACGCAGCAGGCCGAATACCACGGCTCCGAGCGCTAACGCCGCACGGGGGTGGGCGAAGCCGCAAACCGTCTTGTACTGACCGCCTGCATCATCGAGCTTGAGGCATTGCGCTTCACGCCAGCAGGGGTGCCGGCACTGAATCTGAAACTCGAGCACGCCTCGAGCGTTGATGAGGCCGGACAGTCCAGGGAAGTGAAGGCGGCGGTGAAGGCGGTGGCGCTGGGTGCGATGGCAGAGCGGCTTGCAAGGCAGGCCACCGGCAGCATCTGGAGGTTCAGCGGCTTTCTGGCCAATCCCCGCAACGGCAAGTACCCGGTGTTTCATATTCAAGAATTTTTGCAAGAACCATAACCAATTTCAGGACGTCAACATGCCAGGACCAAAACGTTTCAACAAGGACAAGCGCCCCAAGCGCCCAGCACAAAATCTGCTGTTTAAGCGCAAGCGCTTTTGCCGCTTCACTGTGACGGGCGTCGAGGAAATCGACTACAAGGACATCGATACGCTGCGCGACTTCATCGCTGAAAACGGAAAAATCATTCCGGCCCGGCTGACCGGGACGCGTGCGATTTTTCAGCGCCAGCTCAACACCGCCATCAAGCGTGCGCGCTTTCTCGCGATGTTGCCGTACAGCGACCAGCACCGCATCTAAGGGAGCAACGACCATGCAAATCATTCTGCTCGACAAGGTGCTGAACCTTGGCAACCTCGGTGAAGTCGTCAAAGTCAAGGACGGCTACGCACGCAACTTCCTGATTCCTTCCGGCCGCGCGCGCCGCGCAACGGCCTCGGCGAAACAGGAGTTCGAAGCCAAACGCGCCGAGCTCGAAAAGGCCGCTGCCGCCAAGTTGGAACAGTCGCAGGCGCTGGGCGAAAAGCTGTCGGGAACGACGATCAAGCTGACGCAAAAAGCAGGTGTGGACGGACGCCTGTTCGGCTCGGTGACCAACGCCGACATTGCCGAAGAGCTCAGCAAGCAGGGCTACAAGGTGGTCAAGGCGCAGGTGCGGATGCCCAATGGCCCGATCAAGCTGGTGGGCGACAGCGCGGTGAATGTGGCGCTGCATACCGACGTGGTGGTCGAGATCAAGGTGTCGGTGTACGGCGAAACCGCCTGATCCTCCCGACATGGCGCGAGCCACCGGGGCCTTGGCCCGGGTGGCTTTTTTTTCGCGGCCCGGGCCCGGATTCCACAGGCTGTTCACAGCTTGCGCACAGGATTCGGCCCGCTTATTCCCAGCCTTTCACTCGACGCGCCGGCCGCGGCAGCGTAGCATGGGCCATGTCTAGGAACTAACCGATGTCCGCCGTACTTTCTGCCGTGGATGACTACGGCCATGACCGCCAAGTGGCGCAGTTGCGTATACCGCCGCACTCGATCGAGGCCGAGTCCAGCGTTCTGGGCGGCTTGCTGCTCGACAATGGTGCCTGGGACCGGGTGGCCGACCTGCTGAGCGACGCGGACTTCTACCGCTACGAGCACCGGTTGGTGTTTGGCGCCATTGGCGGTCTGGTCAATGCCACGAAACCGGCCGATGTGATCACCGTGTTCGAGCATCTGCAAAGCCAGGGCAAAGCCGAAGAAATAGGCGGACTCGCGTACCTGAACTCGCTGGCGCAATATGTTCCCAGCGCCGGAAATATCCGCCGCTATGCGGAAATTGTGCGTGAGCGCTCCATCCTGCGCAAGCTGGTCAGCGCCAGCGACGAAATTGCCACCAACGCCTTCAACCCCAAGGGCCGTCCGGTGGCCGACATCGTCGACGAGGCCGAGCAGAAGATTTTCAATATCGGCGAGCAGGGCTCGCGGATGAAGCAGGGGTTCCAGGCGATGGACACGCTGGTGGTGCAGTTGCTCGACCGGGTCCAGGAGATGGCCGACAACCCGAACGACGTCACCGGGGTTCCCACCGGTTTTTACGACCTTGATCGGATGACGGCGGGTTTCCAGGCTGGCGACCTGATCGTTTTGGCTGCCAGGCCGTCGATGGGAAAGACCGCGCTGGCGATCAATATCGCCGAGCATGTGGCGTTGCATGAAGGCCTTCCGGTGGCGGTGTTCTCGATGGAAATGGGCGCCGCGCAGCTCGCTGTGCGCATCGTCGGCTCCATCGGCCGGATCGACCAGAGCCACCTCAGGACGGGCAAGCTGACCGACGAGGAATGGCCGCGCCTTACCGAGGCGATCGAAAAACTGCGCAATATATCGCTGCACATCGACGAGAGCGCCGGGCTGACGTCGAGCGAATTGCGCGCCAACGCGCGCAGGCTGGCGCGCCAGTGCGGGCAGCTCGGGCTGATCGTCGTCGACTACCTGCAGCTGATGAGCGGCTCGAGTTCATCCGAGGAGAACCGGGCCACCGAGCTCGGCGAGATATCGCGCGGGCTCAAGATGCTGGCCAAGGAACTGAAGTGCCCGGTGGTGGCGCTATCGCAGCTCAACCGCAGCGTCGAGACATGGCCCGACAAGCGCCCGATGATGAGCGACTTGCGCGAGTCCGGGGCGATAGAGCAGGATGCCGACATCATCATGTTCATCTACCGCGACGAGTACTACACCAAGGACGCCTGTAAGGAGCCTGGCGTCGCCGAGGTGATCATCGCCAAGCAGCGCAACGGCCCCACCGGGATGGTCAAGCTGGCCTTCCTGCGCCAGATAACCAAGTTCGAAAGCCTCGCCAACGGCGGTGGGCAATACTGATCGCGCTTCAGAGCACTTCGCTGGCGAAGTCCGCCAAACGCGAGCGCTCGCCGCGCGCCAAGGTGATATGGCCGCCGTGCGGCCAGCCCTTGAACTTGTCGACGGCAAAGGTCAGTCCGGACGAGCCCTCGGTCAGGTAGGGGGTGTCGATCTGCGCCAGGTTGCCCATGCAGACGATCTTGGTTCCCGGTCCGGCACGCGTGATCAGCGTCTTCATCTGCTTGGGCGTCAGGTTCTGCGCCTCGTCGATGATGACGTACTTGTTCAGGAAGGTGCGCCCGCGCATGAAGTTCATGCTCTTGATCTTGATGCGGCTACGGATGAGTTCGCTGGTCGCCGCGCGGCCCCATTCGCCGGCGCTGGTGTCGGTCTTTCCAAGCACCTCCAGGTTGTCGTCCAGCGCGCCCATCCAGGGCCCCATCTTTTCTTCCTCGGTGCCGGGCAGGAAACCGATGTCTTCGCCGACGCTGACCGTCGCGCGGGTGACGATGATCTCGGTATAGCGGCGGTCGTCAAGCACCTGCGTGAGCCCGGCGGCCAGCGCCATCAAAGTCTTGCCGCTGCCCGCTGTTCCGGTCAGGGTGACGAAGTCGACCTCGGGGTCCATCAGCAGGTTCATCGCGAAGTTCTGTTCGCGGTTGCGTGTCGTGACGCCCCAGACCGAATTCTTGAGGTGGTTGTAATCCTTGAGCGTCTTGAACACCGCCGTGTTGCCGCGTATTTCGCTGACCCGCGCGTACAGGCTGGGCTCGCCGGGCGACTCGAAGTAGACGAACTGGTTGATCAGCAGGCCGGGCACCACCGGTCCCGATATGCGATAGAAAGTATGGACGCCCTGTTGCCAGCTCTCGACCGTCTGGCCGTGCGTGGCCCAGAAGTCGCCAGGCAGCGCCAGCGACCCGGCGTACAGCAGGTCACCGTCGTCGAGCGTCTTGTCGTTCTGGTAGTCGTCGGTAGCCAGTCCCAGCGCGCGCGCTTTCACGCGCATGTTGATGTCCTTGGAAACCAGCACCACTTCGCGCGCCGCAACGCGGGCCTCGCCGGTCTTGGTCGTGTACTGCTGGCGCAGCGACTCCACCACCCCGAGAATCTGGTTGTCGGCCTTGCCCTGCGGCAGGCTGGTGGGCAGCGCGTAGTGCAAGGCCTGCGTTTGAAAGAACAGCTTGCCCTTGGCTTCGCGGTGTCCGGTGCGATCGAGCCGCAGCCCGTCGCTGATGTCGGCACCGTTGGCGCCTGCGAGTGCGTCGAGCGAACGGCTGGTCTGGCGTGCGTTGCGCGCAACCTCGGTCATCCCCTTCTTGTGCGCGTCGAGTTCTTCCAGCACTACCATCGGCAGGAATATGTCGTGCTCTTCAAACCGGAACAGGCAGGTCGGGTCGTGCAG
>CAISIP010000254.1 GCA_903885415.1 uncultured beta proteobacterium | reverse complement strand
TTCAAGCTGGAGTAGGCGGGCAGGGTACGGGAAGCTGCGGGCTTTTCATGCGACGCGCCCCATGCGCTGGGCCACAAAGAAGAAGGCCCGCAGGCTGTTCGCCTGCGGGCCTTTGCTTTTTGTGACTGCTGGCTTTAGAACTTGTAGTCGTAGGTCGCGGTGAGCTTGGCGCTGCGCGGCGATGTGTAGGACAGTACGCCGGCGTAGAGCGAGCGCACCGTGGTGGCGCCGCCTGCGTTGTTGTAGCGCTCTTCGATGGTCTGCGCCGACTGCCGGTTGAACAGGTTGAATATGTCGAGCTTGACGCCAAATCCCTTCGCTGCTTCGGGCTTGTACGACAGATTCATATCCAGCCGGATATCGGCAGGCAATTCGCCCTGGGTTCCGCGCGGTGTGGCGATGCCCTTGCAGAAGAAGTACGCCGATCCGTAGCCGGAGTAGGCCAATGCATCGGTCGGCGCGTTGCCGATACAGTTCTTAGGCCGTCCGGTGGCCATCAGGAAGTTGCCGCCCACGCCCCACTCGGGTGTCGCCTGGAAGTAGCCGAAGGCCTTCATCTGGTGCGTACGGTCGTTGGGCAGCCTGCCGTTGGCATTGATCGAGAACTCCGGAAAGTCAAAGGCCTGCGAGGTGGAGACGTCCGCCTGGCCGATGTCCGACAGGGTCTGGCCCTCGGTGTTGCCCTTGTTGCGCGACCAGGTGTAGGTCAGCTTGCCCCACCACTTGCCGTCAAAGGGGCGCTCGGCGAACACGTCCACCGCGGTGTACTTGCGGTCCACTTTCGGAAAGCCGAGGTCGGCGGCCGACAGCACGATGTGCTCGAGCTTTCCGTCGCCATCGATGTCAATGTTGAAGGTGTTGGCGATGCCCGGATTGAATAGCGCGCAGTTGTAGCCGAAGTGGCCGGCGTCTACCTTGTTGCGTTCCGCCCAGGCGATGAAGGGACGGTCGTCGCAGTGGTCGTCGATCGCGGTGCGCAGCGTGCGGTAGGTGAACTTGCCGCCGATGTTCAGGTTTCTGGAGACAGCCTGCTCAAAGCCGAGCGCCAGCTCGTCCTGAAAATTGCCCTTCATTTTTTCGGCAGCCACCTCCAGCGGGTTCTTGGCCTGGCCGTACTCGTTGTTGTTCGAGAAGGCCTTGCTCAGCGCCGTCAGGCCGGTCGGAACGCCGTTGGCGTCGACGCCGGTGTAGGCGAAATTCTGCTGGGTAAACAGCGAGGAGCCCGCTCCGCGCACGGCAACGTTGGTCGGCAGCGGCACATGGTAGCGGCCCAGGTTGCTGAATACCTTCAGCGAGGAGTCGCCCGACACATCCCACGAAGCGCCCACCCGCGGCGCGAGCTGGGTCGGCAGCTTCACATAAGACAGCTTGTCGCCGTTCTTGTTGTTGAAGGCCTCATTGCGCAGCCCCAGCGAGAGCAGCAGCCGGTCGGTCGCCTGGAAGCGGTCCTCCAGGTACCAGGCCGACTGCTCCACCGTCGGCGTCGAGCTGTTTGAGACGATCGACTGCCGCACATAGTAGCCCTGCTGCGCAATCGCGTTGCCCGCTACCGTGTTGGTGGCGACGCTGTACTTGTCGATGGCCTTGGCCGGGTCGGTTTTGAGGAATTCCCAGATGCTGCCACCCGCGTAGGCCGAACCGGCCTTGGAGGTGATGGTGTTGGCGTCGATGCCTGCGCGCAGCGTGTTCTTGCTGTTGAGCTTGTATTCGATGTCAGCGCGACCACCGATATTCTCGTCAAAGGCGCCGGGTACCACGAGGCTACCGCTGATGCCCTGCGCCTTGTTGTACACCAGGCCCGGCGCCTGCACCGAGCTGTCAAAGATCACCTGCGGAATGCTCGCGTTGTAGCCGGAGGGTGCCTGGTCGTGCGCCGTGTAGGTCCGGCCCACCAGCGCCGTCAGCGTCAGGTCGTCGTTCAGGTAACTGGTGTACTTCAGGATGTCAACCGAGGCGCCCTGCTGCGCGGCGACCGGGGTCGGGCCCCAGTTCACATAGCTCTGCCCGCCGTTGGACACGAAGGTGCGCTGCAGCGTCTTGTAGTCAAAGCCGAAATAGGTCCGCCGGTCGTTGACCGTGTCCGAGATATGGGTGTAGTCGAGCTTGTTGGCGTCGGTCAGGTTCCAGTCCAGCTTGAGCAGGTAGCGCGGGGTCTCGGTCTTGATCTCGTTGAAAGCCGTGCTTTGTGCGGTGGCCGAGGCGGTGTAGCTGGCGCTGGTGTTGACCGTGCGGGTGCCGGCTACCTCGCGACTGGTGTTCTCGAGCGCGGCGAACATGAACAGCTTGTCCTTGATCAGCGGCCCGCCAAGGTAGGCCGAGGTCGACGTGGTCGACGACTTGTTCAGCCCGTTGTAGACATAGAGCTTGCCGTCGAGCACGGTGCCGTTGTTCTCGTAAACCTGGTCGCGGGACTTGGCGCGCAGGCCGTTGGGCTCGATCGATACCGCGCCACCGGCGACCCATTCGTTGGTGCCGCTCTTGGTCACGATGTTCACGACGCCGCCGGTGGAGCGGCCGAACTCGGCGCCGTAGCCGCCGGTGAGCACCTGTGCCTGCGCAATCGCGTTGAACGGCAGCTGCGAGAAGCCCACCTGCGTCAGCAGCGTGGTGACCGGGAAGCCGTTGATGTAATAGGCGTTCTCCGAAGCGCTGGAGCCGCCAAAGCTCGGCGCGTTGCCGCCGCCGTAGCGCGAGTCGCCCCGGGTGGTGTTGGGCGCGAGCTGGATCACTGCGCCCACATTGTTGGCCACTGGTATCTTCGCCAGGTCGCTGGCGGTAAAGGTGGTGGTGGAACCCATCGACGAGACGTCGATCTTTTGCAGCGCGCCGGTGATCTGCACCGCCTGCAGCGCGGCGACAAAGCTGACCTCGCTGCCCTGACCGATGCGCACCTGTACGTCGCCCGAGCTCTTGGTGACGGCGCCGTTGACCATCAGCTCGACCTTGTAACTACCCACCGGCAAGGCCGATGCAGCATAGTTCCCGGTGGCGTCGGGTTTGATGCTGCGCCGCGTGCCGGTGTCCTTATTCAGGATCGAGAGGGTCGCGCCGCTGGCCGCGTCGACCCGGCCATAAATGGTTCCGGTCGCGTTCGTCTGCGCGAATGCCGAGGTATGCACTCCGATGGCCATGGTGCCGGCGCCGAATGCCACCACTAGAGCCCGAGCGATCACCGTGCTCCTGAATGCGTGCTTGCTTTTTGCCATATCGAAATTCCTTCCCTTGATGTTGAAAGATGCTTCAGACTCGACCGGCTCGTTGGCGCTAGACGCGTCCTGATAGAGGCCGCCGCGTTCCGGACGGCACCGGTCAGCCGCGCCGGTCAATGCCGATATGGGATTTTCATGCGGGCGCGCAATAAGTTCTAGCGTGTTTTCCCTAAGCCGAAACCTGCATGTACTGCGTCAGTCGATCTATAAATCAATGTAAAACATTACTATATTGACGTAATACATTGATATTAAAGTAATTTATATTTATTTCCGAGGGAGGCTATCGGGCTGCTTCGGAGCCGGAAGGCTTTTTTAGGCGGCATGAAAACACCGTTGTATGTTGTTTTTATGCACCGTAGGGGAGTGCGATCCAGCCGCCGAGCGGCTGGCCGCTTCTCAGCGCAGCCGGCCTGTCGCTGCCCGGTAGACCCAGCGCAGCATCAGCAGGGTGAGCAGGGCTTCGGCCAGCGTCAGCAGGAAGGCGCCCAGGGCGCTGCGCTGCGCGGCGCGCATC
>CAISIP010000253.1 GCA_903885415.1 uncultured beta proteobacterium | reverse complement strand
TTGCACGAGATGATCCTGCGTTTCCCCAAGGGCTACGATACGCCAATCGGCGAAGCCGGCAACCTCTTGTCGGGTGGGCAGCGTCAGCGCATCGGGCTGGCGCGCGCAATCTATGGCGACCCGAGGTTGATTGTTCTGGACGAACCGAACGCCAACCTCGACGATGCCGGAGAGACGGCGCTGTTCCGGACCATCGAGCAACTCAAGGCCAGCGGCAAGACGGTGTTTCTCGTCACCCATCGGCCCGGCGCGTTGGCAGTCGCCGACCGCATCCTGATCCTGCGCGAGGGCCAAGTCGCTGCCTGGGGTCCGCGCGACGCCGTCATCGCAGCGCTGCAGGCGCAGCGCCAACCGGCCGCCCAGCCTGTGTCGCAGCCTGCAGCGGCGCTGAGCACCTGATTTTCAACTACCCAAAGTCGAGTCTGCCATGGCCACCACAGAATCATTCAAACGCGAACCCAGTTTTTCAACCGCCGCCAGCGCCGGCGTGCCAGACGCCGACCCGTCACAGCCCTATGCGTCCCCGAGCAGCAGCCGCGCCGGCCGTCTGGGCCTGTGGGCGCTGGGGCTGGGCTTTGTGGGCTTCGGCTTGTGGGCGGGTTTCGCGCCGCTCGACGAGGGCGTTCCGGCGCAGGGCATGGTGGCGATCGACACCAAGAAAAAGACCGTCCAGCACCTGAACGGCGGCCTGATCAAGGAGGTGCTGGTGCGCGAGGGCGACCGGGTCACGGAGGGGCAACTGCTGATGCGACTCGACGCGGCGGTGGTGCGCGCCAACCTGGAGTCGGCGCGCCAGCGCTATGTGGGACTGCGCGCCATGGAGGGCCGGCTGCAGGCCGAGCAGCGCGGGCTGTCGACCGTCACATTTCATCCCGACGTGGTCGAGGCCAGCCGCGACCCGATGATGCGCCCGGTGGTGCTGATGCAAGAGCAACTCTTCGAGTCGCGTCGCGCCTCGCTGCGCGCTGACCTGCAGGCCATCGAGGAAAGCGTGCAGGGTCAGGAGGCGCAGATCCAGACCTACGAGGCCATGCTCGTCAACCGCAGAAGGCAACTGGCGCTGATCTCGGAGGAGCTTGGCAATACCCGGGGCCTGGTGAGCGAGGGCTATGCGCCACGCAATCGCCAGTTGGAGCTCGAGCGCTCGGTCGCCGAAATGCATTCGGCAATCAGCGAAACGGAGGGCGGTATTGTCCGCGCCAGGCGATCGATTAACGAAATGCGCCAGCGCGCCATCGGGCGCCAGCAGGAGTACCGCAAGGACGTGGACACCCAGCTCGCCGACGTCGGCCGCGAGGTGCCTGCAGACGCTGAGAAACTGCGCGTTGCCCGTGACGAGCTCGGCCGGGTTGACATCAAGTCGCCCACCGCGGGCCAGGTCGTCGGATTGGCCTTCCAGACGGTCGGCGGCGTGATCGGACCCGGACAAAAACTGCTGGACGTGGTTCCAGCCGACCAGGCGCTGCTGATCGAGGCCCGCGTCGCGCCGCACCTGATCGACCGGGTGCATGCCGAGCTTGCGGTGGACGTGCGCTTTTCCTCCTTTGCCAATTCGCCGCAGCTGGTTGTCGACGGCAAGGTGGTATCGGTTTCGGCCGACCTGATCGTCGAGCCGCAGACCGGCGCGGGCTACTATCTGGCGCGCGTCGGCGTGACGGCGCAGGGCTACCAGAAGCTCGGCCACCGCCAGCTGCAGCCCGGCATGCCGGTGGAGGTGATCTTCCTGACCGGCGAGCGCTCGATGCTGACCTATTTGCTGCACCCGCTGACCAAGCGACTCGCGGCATCGATGAAAGAGGAGTGAGCGATGGCCCCACACCCAATCACCCGACTTGGCGCGTCGTCGCGTGCGCTGGCAGCCAGCGCGCTGCTGGCCTGTGCCGCGCCGGCCTGGTCGATGGACCTGCTGCAGGCCTTCGAGGCGGCGCGCACGCAGGACGCCAGCATCCTGGCGTCGCGCGCAGCGGCGGCTGCGGGCCGCGAGCGTCTGCCGCAGGCGCGCGCGCAGCTGCTGCCCAATATATCGGCTAGCGCCACGCGCAACCGCAACCAGCTCAGCAGCACCACGCCGAACTTTTTCGGCGAGGAACAGACGACCCACTCGCACTACCCGAGCAGCAGCGATAGCCTGAGCCTGCGCCAGCCGCTGATCCGCGGCTACCAGGTGGCGCAGTACCGCCAGGCGCAGGCGCAGGTGCAGGACAGCGAAGCCGCGCTGGCGCAGGATGAGCAGAATCTGGCGGTCCGTGTCAGCGGCGCCTACTTCGAAGCCGTTTTGAGTTACGAGCAACTCGCGCTGGTGCAGGTCCAGAAGGCGAGCACCGCCACCCAGCTGGACGTCGCGCGCAAAACCTTTGCTGCCGGCTCGGGCATACGCACCGACATCGACGAGGCACAGGCGCGGCTCGACATGACGCTGGCCCTGGAGATCGAGGCGCGCCAGAATGTCGACTACACCATGCGCCAGCTCCAGACGCTGATCAACCAGCCGGCCGACCAGCCCATCGATCGCCTGGCCGCGATCGACGTCGCCCGTTTCGAACTGGTCGATCCGCAGCCCAAGCGCCTGGAAGACTGGACCCTGCGCGCCGAGCAGAACAGTCCGCAGATGCAGTCGCTGCGCGCGCAGGTGGCGGCCGCGCAACTCGAGATCGACAAGGCGCGCTCGGGTCACCTGCCGACACTGGATGCGGTGCTGCAGTGGTCCAGCAGCAGCAGCGAAAGCGTCACCAACCTCAAGTCGCGCTACAACAGCGCCGCCATCGGACTGCAACTCAACGTGCCGATCTATTCGGGCGGCGGAGTCGATTCGGGCGTGCGCCAGGCGCTCGCCAGCCGCGATCGCGTCGAGCAGGCGCTCGAGGCGGGCCGGCGCGATCTGGGCCTGCGGGTGCACAAGGAGTTTCGTGGCATGACCGAGGGCGTGCCCAAGGTGCGCGCGCTCGAGCAGGCGCAGCGCTCGGCCGAGCAACTCGTCCTGTCGAGCCGCCGTTCGTTGCAGGCAGGAAGCCGTACCGTCGTCGACGTCCTCAACGCCGAGCAGCAGCGCATGGTGGCGATGCGCGATCTGGCGCAGGCGCGCTATGTGTACCTGGTGTCCAAGATCCGGCTGCTGGCGCTGGTCGGCGCCGCCGACACCGAAGCGATCGCCGCGGTCAACCAGATGCTGCAGCGCTGAAGTGGCCGAACTGCTGTCCTACCTGTTTCCCTGGCGCTACGCCGGGCTAATATCGCAGTTAGTCCGACGCGAGGTCGACGCGCGCTACCGCCAGTCGCTGCTGGGCCTGGTATGGGCCTTCCTGACGCCGCTGCTGATGCTCGGCGTCTACACCTTCGTCTTTCGCTTCGTCTTCAAACTGCGATGGGGCGGCGCCGGCGACGAGACCGACCTGCTATTTGCGCTGCGCCTGTATGCGGGTCTGGCGGTGTTCCACTTTTTTGCCGAATGCGTCAACCGCGCGCCCAGGCTGGTTTTGGACCAGCCCAACCTGGTCAAGAAGGTGATCTTCCCGCTGGAGCTGCTGGCGTGGATTAACGCGCTGTCGGCGCTGGTGCACCTGGGCATCGCGCTGCTGCTGCTGCTGGTTTTCACGGCCTGGGAGCGCGGCGGACTGCCGCTGAGCGTGGTGGCGCTGCCGCTGGTGTGGCTGCCGCTGCTGCCACTGTGCGTGGGCCTGGGATGGCTGCTCGCGGCCATCGGCACCTATGTGCGCGACGTCGCCCAGGTGCTCGGCATGCTGGTCAGCCTGCTGATGTTCCTGAGCCCGATTTTCTTTCCGCTGGAGGCGCTTCCCGAAGTGGTCCGTCCCTGGATGTTTCTCAACCCGCTGGCGCTGACCATCACCCAGACGCGCGAAGTGCTGCTCGACGGCGTGTGGCCCGACGGCCTCGCGCTGGCGCTTCACCTGCTGGGCTGCTGCGCGATGGCCTGGGTTGGCGCGGCTTTCTTTCGCGCAGCGCGCAAGGGTTTTGCCGATGTTGTCTGAAGCCGCGATCGAGGCCCGTGGGCTGGGCAAGTGCTACAGCCTGTATGAACGCGAAGGCGACCGGCTCAAGCAGTTGCTCTGGGGCCGCTGGCGCAGCGCCGACAAGCCGTATTTCCGTTCGTTCTGGGCGCTGCGGGGGGTCGATTTCAGCATCGCACCGGGCGAGGTGGTCGGCATCGTCGGACGCAACGGCGCCGGCAAGTCCACGCTGCTGCAGATGGTCTGCGGCACGCTGCAGCCCAGCACCGGCGCGTTGACGGTGCGCGGCCGGGTGGCGGCCCTGCTCGAGCTCGGCGCCGGCTTCAACCTGGACTTCAGCGGCCTGGAAAATATTTACATGAACGCCGCGATACTGGGCCTGACGCGCGCCCAGGTCGATCAGCGGCTTGACGAGATCCTGGACTTCGCCGACATCGGCGACTTCATCCGCCAGCCGGTCAAGACCTATTCGAGCGGAATGTTCATGCGCCTGGCCTTTGCCGTCGCCACCAGCGTCGAGCCGGATGTCCTGGTGATTGACGAGGCGCTCTCGGTGGGAGACGGCGCCTTTGCCCGCAAGTCTTTCGACCGCATCATGGCGCTCAAAGATGCGGGCAAGACGATTTTGTTCTGCTCGCATTCGATGTACCAGATCGAGGCGCTGTGCGCGCGTGCGCTGTGGATCGACGCCGGCGCCCTGCGCATGGCGGGCAGCGCCGCCGATGTATGCAGCGCCTACCAGGCCAGCCTCAATGCCGGCGCCTCGGCAGGCGCCATGCCGCGCGCAGCGGCGCATGCCCCGGCCCCCCTGACATCGGCGCCCACCGGAGGCGGGCGGATCAATCGCATCAGCGCCAGCGCGCACGGCGTATCGGGCAGCGAACTGGAACTGATATCGGGCCAGAGCGACCTGCAGATCACGATCGATTTCTCCATCGACCCGGGTCTTCCCGCGCCCACCGTCGCCTTCGGTTTTTCGGACGCGAACCGGCTCACCGTCTCCAGCGTCCTGTCCGGCGCAGACGGCGCGCGCCTTGCTGTCGACGCCGACGGCCACGGCCGAGCCGTCGTGCTGTTCCCCAAGCTGCCGCTGCTCAAGGGCCGCTACACGGTGACCGGCTTCCTGCTCTGCGAGAAGGCGGTGCACGCCTACGAGCAGGTGGAGCATTGCCTGGTGCTCAACGTGCGGCAGACCGGGCTCGAGCAGGGGCTGGTGGCCATACCGCACCAATGGCTGACGCCAGCGTGAGCGCTATCCCGCTCAGCCGCAGCGTCGCGGTGGGCGGTCTGGCGCTGAACCTGCGCGACCTGAGGCCGCAGGACGCGACGGCGGTGGTCGCCTTGCATCGCCAGGTCTTCGGTCCCGGCGCAGACGCCCCATGGTTTGCCTGGAAATACGGACCGTCGACCGAGCAGGGTGTGGGCCAGGGCGTGGGCGCCTGGCATGGGGACGCGCTGGTCGCCTGTTGCGCTGGCTTGCCGCGTACGCTGTGGCGCGCGGGCGAAAGCGTGCGCGGCCTGCAGATCGGCGACGTGATGGTCCACCCGGACTGGCGCGGCATCCTGACGCGGCGCGGCGCGTTTTTTCATACCTCCGAATCCTTTTATGCCAGCCGGCTCGGCGCCGCGCCGGGACGCCCGTTTCAGGTCGGTTTCGGTTTTCCGAGCCAAAGGCATCTGCGACTGGCAGTGCTGCTCAAGCTGCTGCACGATGGCGGCAGCGTCGATGCGCTGCACTGGCCGGTGCAGCAGGCACCGGACTTGACGCTTCCGTGGCACTGGCGCTGGCGTGCGATCGACCCTGCGCACCCGCGCTTCGACCGGGTGGCCGACGCTGCATGGCACACCATGCGCGCCGCAGCCGGCAGATGGACGATGGGACAGCGCGACGCCAACTACCTGCGCTGGCGTTATGCGCTGCGCCCACCGGTGGCGCCGCAGGCGCCGGCGCGTTACCGCTTCTTTGAATTGACGAGGGCCTGGCCGTTTGCCGGGTCCGGCCTGGCCGTGCTGGACTTGCGCGCTGCGACGGCCTGCTGGCTCGATTGGGTGGGTCCGCTGGACTGGATGCCGATGGCCAGCCGGGCCTGCCGCCTGGAGGCCGCGCGCTGTGGCGCCACCGGGCTCAGCGCCTGGGCCAGTCCGCCGGTCGCACAAGGGCTGGCGGGCACCGGCATTGCACGGCGCGAGCTGTGCGCTGGCTTCGGCATGCCGCTGGCGTCGGACCTGCACCCCGACCAGAGCACCTGCTCCGGATGGTGGATGATGGGCGGGGACACCGATTTTTTATGACGCACAGCGAAACGCTTCGGCTCAGCTTCGTATCCTGCGCCAGCGACCAGCAGGTGCTGGCGCAGCGCCTGCTGGCGTCGCCCTGCCTGGGCGCCGGCGGCCATCGCCTCGCACTGCACTTCAACGCGTCGTCCGCGGCAGAGGGTTTCAACGCCACGATGGCGGCGCAGGCGGTGGCGGCCGACGAAGACCGATGGCTGGTCTGGGTGCATCAGGACGTCTTCCTGCCCCCAGGCTGGGACCTTGGCTTCACCCAGGCGCTGATCGGCGCGCAGCAGCAATTCCCGCAGCTGGCAGTGGTCGGCGTCTACGGTGTCGCGGGCGCGGGCGCGTCGGCGCGCCGCGCCGGCCATGTGCGCGACCGTGGCACGCTGCTGCGCGAGCCGGCCGCCTTGCCGATGCTGGTCGACAGCCTGGACGAAATGCTGTTTGCCGTGCGTGTGGGCAGCCAACTGCAACTCGACCCGGCGCTGGGATTTGACTTTTACGCCACCGACCTGGTGCTGCAGGCGCAGGCGCGCGGCCTGCAGTGCGCGGTCGTCGACGCCTGCTGCGAGCACTGGTCGTCGACGCCCTCCAGCGGCGCCGCTCCGCGCCGCCTGCTGCAGCGCATCGAGGCGAGTGCACGGGTGTTCGAAGCCAAATGGGCGCAGCGCCTGCCGCTCAGCACCCCCTGCTTCGACATGGGTGCGGCGGGCGACGTGGCGGCATTCATCGCAGCACACTTTCACAGTCCGCCATGAGGGCTGCGCTGGCGACATGGGCCCGCGCGGCGGTCTGGCGCGCCGTGCGGCTGGCGCACCACGCCGATTTCGCCTGGCTCCTGCCCGCCCTGGCGCGGCTTCCCTTGCCGCTGGCCTATGGGCTGTCGGCCCTGCGCGGACGGCTCAACGCCGCCACCGGGCGCGACTGGCGATCGGTCGCGCTGGGGTTGCGCCATATTCGGCGCCAGAGCCTGGCCGCCTACGCCCTGCTGCCGGGGCCGCCAACTGCCACCGATACAAAGCGCTGGACCGCGCAGCGCTTCGCGACCGAAGCGCGCGACGAACTGGAGGCGCAGCTGGTCGCTGCCAACCGGTTGTGCCAACTCCAATGCGCCGTGGCTGCGGCCGATCTGGCCATGCTCGCGCAGCGGCGCGGACGCGGCCTGGTGCTGCTCACGCCGCATTTCGACAGCTTCTACCTCGGCATCGCTTTTCTGGCACGGGCCACGGGCGGGCGCTTCAACTCCATGGCCTCCGCCGTCACCCGCGACCCGCGGGTGGACCCTGCCGTGAGCCGGCATTTCGATCACAAGTACCGCGGACTCGAGCGCTGCATCAACGGCGGCAGCGTGCCGGACATGGAAGACGGACTGCGTCCCTTTTACCGCATGCTGCAGGCGCACGAAACCCTGGTCGTTCTGGCCGACGCGCCGGTGCTGCCCGGCGGCGCCGCGATGGAGGTCGATTTTCTTGGCCGCCGGCGAAGGCTGGCGGGCGGGGCGCTGCGGCTGGCGCAGCGAAGTGGCAGCGATCTGGGCGCCTTCGTTTGCCGGGCGCTGGCAGCGGGGCGCTACCAGATCGAGATGTGCCGCATCGGTCCCGCCAGCGATCCCGAGACCATCGCCCGCGCCTACCGATTTCTTGGCGACGCCATTCTGGCGCAGCCCGGGCGCTGGTGGGCGGCCGACCTGTTGCCCGCCATGCCAGCGGTCCCCGGGCCGGGCGAAGCTGCGCTCGACGCGCACGGAAAAGCCTGAATGCACAGCGCCAGCGTCGACATCGCGATCGTCAACTACCGCAGCGCGCATGACACGCTGGGCGCGATCGCGCGGTTGGCGCAGTGGCCCCATGGACGTGTCTGGCTGGTCGACAACAGCGCGCATGAATCCGATATGCACGACGAGAGCGCACT
>CAISIP010000252.1 GCA_903885415.1 uncultured beta proteobacterium | reverse complement strand
CGCCAATGGCTTGATCAGACTGGCGCAGGTCTAGTGGAAAACGCCTTTCAACATGGATGGCGGTTCGGTTGTGGGAATGGCTTGTAGCGACTGGGGCCTGCATGATTTCTCCGTGAAAATCAAAATGCAATGAAGATAGGAAATAACGCGAGGGACTGGACGTGGTTAGAAAGGGCCGTCGATCTTGGCATGACGAAACAATGGAATATCGATGCCCCAGCTGTCGTGCATACGTTCGCGCATGGTGGCAATCGACTTGAGGAAAACCGGTTTTTCTAAAGCTTCTGTGGTGGCCCCCAAGCCGGCCTCGTACGTGATCTGATCTACGTCCATTTCGTTGCTGGACGAAGCGTTGTCGGGTGCTAACCAGGAGCTGTGGTAACCGTTGAGTTCCACCTTTTCGATCATGTCGATGACCGCCTGACGCACCACTTCTTTCTCGGTGGCGGTCATGTGCGGCACGCGTTGGTTCAGGAATGCCCACCCAAACGCACAGTGCCGCACCTCGTCCCGCAACACGGCCTTGACCACCTGACGTGCCACCGGATTCACGGTAATCTCGCTGAGATGGAGAAAGACGTCAAAAGCGATTTCTTCCGCAGCACACACCAAGGCTGCAATCGTGCCTTCAAGTGAGATCGACGGATCAAGTGCCACCTTGCGGATGCCGTGCGATGCGACCGATCCTTGGAAAGCCACGGCAGCCGGTTGGTCGTAGTAACCACCCAACGCTTCAGCCATGCGATAGCAGACCTCCGCATGCCGTGATTCTTCTTGGGACCGGATGGTGAAGAACAGTGCCATGTCAGGTGGGCAGCGTTCATAGCAAAAGCGAATCTGCAACGCGGGACTCTCCGAAATAGCGCCGTACTCACCCCAGGCTCGCCGACTCCAGTACATGCGGGCAGCGCGACGCTGCTCGTCACTGTATTGCTCGGGTTTGAGCTGACCCCAGTCGATGTCGGTAGCCGGATTCCACTGCAAGCGTGTGGCGTTGTGGAACAAGTCACGAATGCGTCGGTTCTCAATGCCCAGACGCATTGGGAAACGGCTTTCCTGAGCATCAATAATCGTATCCGCGTCAGGGAACAAGCCTGCAGTTGCTGCCGCGGTGGACGAAGAGGTCACGCTAGTCGAAGAGGTCTTCATGTCATGGCTCCCGTACGTCGTGTTATTTGTAGTCAGCCAGCTTAAATCCGCCATCGCGATAGCTCAGCATCACGAGGTCATCTTTCGACATGCCTGAGTGACGCTGCTCACTGAAGTTGAAGACACCACCGACACCAGGCCAGTTTGTAATACCCGTTAATGCATTGCGAACCTTGACGGGGTCGCTGCCACCGGCGCGTTCAATCGCGGTTCGGGCTAGGTAAATAGCGTCGTAGGTTTGTGCCGCAAACTGGTTGGGCCGACGTTTGAACTTCGCTTCGAACGACTTGGTGAGCGCTGCGATGCGGGCCTTTTGGGGGTCGGAGTCAGGCAGTTGTTCGCCGACAGGGAATTTCACTGACACCAGCAGTAAATTCTTAGCCGCATCACCGGCCAGATCCATGTAGCGCTTGTCGACAAAACCATAGCTGTGAATGAGGTTCATCGAATCCATGCCCAATTGCTGCGCCTGCTTGAGGAACACCACGCCTGCGGGTGTCACAGTCCAGCAAATGATCGACTGGACGCCCGCGCTTTTGATCTTGCCGAGTTGTGGCATCAGGTCGGTGTCAGAGGGGTTGAAGCTTTCATACATGACATCAAGGCCACGCCGGGCCGCTACTTTTTTCAACTGCGCCGCTGCACCCTGTCCAAAGCCACTGGAGTCACCCAGAAAAGCCACTTTCTTGATGCCTTTTTTGGCGTAATAGTCAGCCAGTCGCTCCATGACCTGCTCATCATCCGCTGTGCTCTTGAAGGTCCATTGGCGTTCAGCCACTGGCGTCACAATATCTGCGGCACCTTCTGTTGAAATGAAGGGGATGGATGCTTTTTCTGTCAGTCCGAGCATGGCAATGGCCATGCCACTCATGTTGCCGCCGCCCACGATCATGTCGACCTTGTCTTGATTGAGGAGCCTCCGAGTGGCTGTCAGTCCCTTTTGGGTTTGACTTTCGGCATCATAGAAAATCCAGTCAATTTTTTTTCCGGCGACACCGCCTTTGGCGTTGATTTCTTCAACCGCCAGTTCCATGCCTGCCTTCATGTCTTCACCAAGGAAGGCCGCGGGTCCGGTCACGGACAGCACCGAGCCGATTTTCACGGTCGATTGGGCAAATGCGGTGGCTACAGTGAGGGACAAGGTCGCCCCCAGTAAAAACGTTGAAGCCAGTTTAGATAACAGTTTGGTTTTCATTCGATTCTACTATAACAACATGTAAGGCCACGGATCGCGGGCCGGCGAGGGACACAAAATTTCTCATGTAGCTTCTCTGCATGAGAAGCACTATTTGGCAGCAACCAGGGTTTTGATACGAACGTCATATTCCACAGTCCCACCACTCATCTGTAGCGGGGCACTGAATTTGTATCGAACCTGGTCAGCGCGATAAACGGAAATGCCACTGAAAGCTGCTTGACCGCTGGCATCGTAATAAGCCATTTCTCGAATCAGGATGGCGGCAGAGGGGGCGATTCTCAGT
>CAISIP010000251.1 GCA_903885415.1 uncultured beta proteobacterium | reverse complement strand
TCGCGCGCGACCTGGCGCGCAACGGCATCCGCAACATGACGATCGCGCCCGGAATTTTCGGCACACCGATGGTGTTCGGCATGCCCAAGGAAGTGCAGCAGTCGCTGGCGGCCAGCGTTCCATTCCCGTCGCGTCTTGGAAAGCCGCAGGACTACGCCAAACTCGCACAGCACATCATCGAAAACGAGATGCTCAACGGCGAGGTCATCCGCCTCGACGGGGCGATCCGGCTAGCGCCGCGCTGAGCGCAGCCGCGCCGGGCTCAGCGCCTCGCACGGGCGCTCCGACCGGCGACTTGAAGGCGGCGCCCGGCCCGCGCCAGCGACAATACCGCAGTGGCCATACCGCAGTCGTTCATCCAGGAGCTCGTCGCGCGCGCCGACGTGGTGGAAATCGTCGGCCGCTATGTGCAGCTTAAAAAGGGCGGCGCGAATTTCATGGGCCTTTGCCCCTTCCACGCGGAGAAGTCGCCCTCCTTCACCGTCAGCGCGGCCAAGCAGTTCTACCATTGCTTTGGCTGCGGCAAGAACGGCAACGCGATCGGATTCCTGATGGAGCACGCCGGCATGAGCTTCATCGAGGCGGTGAAGGATCTGGCAGGCCAATATGGAATGCCGATTCCCGAAGAGGACCTGTCGCCGCAAGAGCGGGCGCGCGTCGCCGAACAGCGCCAACGGCAGGGCACGCTATCGGAGGTGCTGGAAAAGGCCGGCGAGGCGTACCGCAAGCAGCTCAAGGACTCGCAGCGCGCGATCGACTATTTCAAGGGCCGCGGCGTGTCGGGCGACATCGCCCGCCAGTTCGGACTGGGATATGCGCCGCAGGGCTGGCGCAATCTGGCCAGCGTCTTCCCGCAGTACGACGACCCACTGCTGGTCGAAAGCGGTCTGGTCATTCTGAGCCAGGACGAGGACAGCGGCGACGAAAAGCGCTACGACCGCTTTCGCGACCGGGTGATGTTCCCGATCCGCAACGTCAAGGGCGAGTGCATCGGCTTTGGCGGCCGGGTGCTGGGCGACGACAAGCCCAAGTACCTCAATTCGCCGGAGACCCCCGTGTTCAGCAAGGGCCGCGAACTGTACGGGCTGTACGAAGCCCGCACCGCGCTGCGCGAACAGGGCTATGTGCTCGTTACCGAAGGCTACATGGACGTGGTGGCGCTGGCCCAACTCGGCTTTCCAAACACGGTGGCGACTCTGGGTACGGCGTGCACGCCCGAACATGTGCAAAAGCTGTTTCGCTTCACCGACGCAGTGGTGTTCAGCTTCGACGGCGACGCGGCCGGCCGGCGCGCGGCGCGCAAGGCGCTCGACGGCGCCCTGCCCTATGCCACCGATGTGCGCAGTGTGAAGTTCCTCTTCCTGCCGCCCGAGCACGACCCCGACAGCTTCATCCGCGCCTTCGGGCGCGACGGCTTTTCCCGCTGCGTCAGCGAGGCGGTACCGCTGAGCCGCTTCCTGATCGACTCCGCCCGCGAGGGCTGCGACCTCAACAGCGCCGAAGGGCGGGCCCATCTGGCGAGTAACGCGCGCGCCTTGTGGATGCAGCTTCCCGATGGCGCGCTCAAACGCCAGCTGCTGGGCGAGATTGCCAGTCTGGTGCAATTGGCACCACGCGAGCTGACCGAGCTTTGGCTAGCACGCGAGGGCCGCGCTGGCGCCGAAGCCGCCAGGCGTTCCGCCGGCTCGGCCAACCGACGCTGGGGCGGCTCCGACATGAGCGCGTGGCCCCCGCGCGCCAGCCAGGCGACGAGCCGCACCCGGCCAGCCAGCCGGGCCGATCACGCCGCGCGCATGCTGCTGGGCCATACGGCGGCATGGGACGCGTGCTCGGCCGAGGACCATGCCATGCTGTGCCAGTTGCCGGCGCCGCACGGCCCGCTGTTCTTATGGCTTGAGAGCCAGTTGCATGCCACGGGGCCTCAACCCTGGGGCGCCGTGCGCGAGGGGCTGCGCGGCCACGAGTCCGAGGAACTCGCCATCCGACTGATGGCCAGCACCGAGATGGCGGGGCCCGACGACGCCCATGACGCGGTCGACGAGCTGCGCAACCTGCTGCGACGCATGCTGGTCGAACAGATCAAGGCCCAGGAGACCGAGGCCATCGCCGCGTCCCGGGACGACCCGGGTGCGCTTCAGCGCTACCGTGAATTGCAGGCCAGACGGCGCGAACTTGAGGCGGCCACTCCAACGCAGGGCTAGGACCCGAGGTATAATCCGAATTCTTCTGCGCAAGAGCGACAGCAGCACCTCCGGGCAAGGCCAAACGATGACTTAGTTCACGACCGGCCACCTCACCGCAAGGACTGCATTCCAAATGTTCGCCCGGATATCTTGCCAGTCCCTCTGTGCCGTCCAACCGTCTGCGCCGCTCATACCGGCTCAGGGTTACTTTGTCCCTTTGAAGTTCTGAGGTACCCCATGCCTTCTCAAAAGTCCAAGAAACCCGTCAAGGCTGCTGCCAAACCAGCTGCCAAGGCCGTGACCAACCCGGTGAAAAAAGTCACCCCGAAGCCGGCGCCCAAACCCGCGCCCAAGGCGACGCCCAAGGCAGACGCCAAGGCCGCAAAAAAGCCCGTGACAAAGGCGCCGGCCAAGCCCATAGTGAAAAAGATGCCCCCTAAAGCAGTTGTCAAGCCGCCAATTGCCAAGCCGCCGGCCAAGTCTCCCGTTCAGAAAGCCAAATT
>CAISIP010000250.1 GCA_903885415.1 uncultured beta proteobacterium | reverse complement strand
TGGTCGCCATCTCGTCGGGCACATTGCTGGTGTGGCCCACGATCCAGGGCGCCACCCAGTCCGGACTGACGCCAGCCGATGCGGTTCAACTGATCAACCGTGAGCGCGCCGTGGTGATCGATGTGTGCGAAAGCGAGGAGTTTTCTGCTGGCCATGTGGTGGGGGCCAGGAACATTCCGCTTGGCCAACTGGAAGAAAAACTGTCCGCTGCGGTCAAGAATAAGGCGCTTCCGCTGATTCTGGTGTGCCAGACTGGGGCGCGTTCTGGCCGCGCGCTGGCGATCGCAAAGACGCTGGGCTACGACCAGACGCAGTCGCTCGGCGGCGGCCTCGTCGCCTGGAAGGCGGCCAACCTGCCGGTCGAAAAGGGCTGAGGGCCCTTGCGCGCCGGATCGGAAAACTCAAAGCACCCACGGAGCCGTTTCAGATGCAAGTCGTCACCATGTACACCACCGCGGTTTGTCCTTACTGCGTTCGGGCCAAGAAGATTCTCCACTCCAGGGGCGTGGCCCATGTGGAAGAAGTCCGAATCGATCTCGACAGCTCCGCTCGGATGAAGATGATGGAAATAACCGGGCGCCGGACCGTGCCGCAGATCTTTGTCGGAAGCACCCACGTCGGGGGCTGTGACGATTTGATGGAACTCGATAGTCGTGGCGGATTAATTCCCTTGTTGCAAGCGGTTGGAGAAGGCGGCGAGCCATCGGAGCCTGAGATAATTTGACCCACCGATGAAACCGGGTCTTTGCACGACACACCGATCGCAGGCCTTTTTGCATCGCTCTTATTCAACCTGAAAGCAAGCCAATGGCCGATGAAGCAAACCCGATTTTCCAGATCCAGCGCGTGTACCTGAAAGAGTCGTCGCTGGAGCAACCCAACTCCCCGGCGATCCTGCTCGAGCAGGAGCAACCGTCGGTCGACATTCAACTTGGCGTTGAAGCCAATCCGGCGGCCGACGGGATCTTCGAGGTCTGTGTCACCGCGACCGTGCAGACGAAAATCAAGGACAAAACCGTGTTCCTGGTCGAGGTCAAGCAGGCCGGAATATTTGAAATCCGCAATATTGCCGATGACCAGATGGGTCAGATCATGGGCATCGCCTGCCCGCAAATCGTCTATCCGTACCTGCGGGCCAATGTGGCGGACCTGATCCAGCGCAGCGGCTTCCCGCCGGTACATCTTTCGGAAATTAATTTCCAGGCGATGTACGAACAGCAGCGCGCGCAGGCGGCAGGCCAGGCGCCCGCTGTCGTCACCCAGTAGGCCTGCGGCCCGCGCCCTGGCGCTAGCGTCCGATGGCGATGAAAATTGCAGTGCTCGGCGCGGGCGCCTGGGGAACGGCGTTGGCCGTCAGCGCCAGCAGTAACCTGGCCGCGCGCCACACGGTCAGCCTGTGGGCGCGCAGCCCCGGGCAAAGCAGCGCCATGCAGGAGCAGCGCGTCAACGCGCGCTACCTTGCCGGTGTTGCGCTGCCCGATGCGCTGGTGCTTCGCCATTGGCACAGCGGCGCAGACGGCGACAGGCCGATGCAGGCGGCGATGGCGGGCCACGACCTGGTGGTGGTGGCAACGCCGATGGCGGCGTTGCGCTCGGTGTTGCAGCAACTGCGTGGCGTGAGCGCACCCGTGGTTTGGCTGTGCAAGGGGGTGGAAAAACCAGTCGCCGCAGGCGGCGACTCTGGACTCGAGCCGCTGGGTTTGCTCGGGCATGAAGTGCTCGCCCAGACCGCCCCGGGTCTGCATGCCGGCGTTCTCAGCGGGCCCAGTTTTGCGCAGGAGGTCGCCCGCGGCCAGCCCACCGCGCTGGTTG
>CAISIP010000249.1 GCA_903885415.1 uncultured beta proteobacterium | reverse complement strand
TTGGTGCCCAGGAAGGGACTCGAACCCCCACGAAGTTACTCGCTAGTACCTGAAACTAGTGCGTCTACCAATTCCGCCACCTGGGCATCTCAGGAAAGAAAGCGATTGTATCAAGAATAATATGGCCACCAGCGGCTTGCTGGACGAAATCGAAGGAACGGTGCAGGGCCACCGTGATGGACACGGATTCGTTGCGCGCGACGACGGCGCGCCAGACATCTACCTGCCCCCCAATGAAATGCGCGCTGTCTTGCACAAGGACAGGGTCAAGGTGCGCGTGGTGCGCAGCGACCGCAAGGGACGGCCCGAGGGTCGCGTCCTTGAAATCGTCGAACGCGCGCAGCAGCCGATCATCGGGCGCCTGCTGCAGGAGGGGGGGGTATGGCTCGTCGCACCCGAAGACAAACGCTACGGCCAGGACATTCTGATCCCCAGGGGCGCGACGGGAACCGCCAAGACCGGTCAGGTTGTGGTGGTTGAACTCGTGGAGCCGCCTGCGCTTTACGGCCAGCCGGTGGGCAGGGTGAAGGAGGTGCTCGGCGAAATCGACGACCCGGGCATGGAGATCGAGATCGCGGTGCGCAAATACAGCGTACCGCATGCGTTCTCAGACGCCTGCATTGCGCAGGCGCGTGGCCTTCCCGACAAGGTGCGGCCGCAGGACAAGAAGAGCCGCATTGACCTGAGCGACGTGGCGCTGGTGACGATTGATGGAGAAGACGCGCGCGATTTTGACGACGCGGTGTACTGCGAACCCATGACCAGTGGTCGTGGAAAGTCGGCCAAACGCGGATGGCGGCTGCTGGTCGCCATTGCCGACGTGAGCCAGTATGTGAGCAATGGATCGGCCATCGACATCGACGCCTACGATCGCGCCACCAGCGTCTACTTTCCGCGCCGCGTCATACCGATGCTGCCCGAGAAGCTTTCTAACGGACTGTGTTCTCTGAACCCGGATGTCGAGCGGGTGTGCATGGTCTGCGACATGGTGGTCGAGGCAGACGGTGAGGTCAGCGCCTACCAGTTCTACCCGGCCGTGATGCGCAGCCACGCGCGCTTCACCTACACCGAGGTGGCTGCCATACTGGCCAACACCAAGGGAGCGGAGGCCTTGCGCTACCGGGATCGGGTTCCCGACTTGCTCAATTTGCACGAGGTCTATCTGGCGCTGCTGGCAGCGCGCAACCGCCGCGGGGCAGTCGACTTCGAGACAGTCGAAACGCAGATCGTCTGTGACGAGGGCGGACGCATCGAAAAAATTATTCCGCGCACCCGCAATGAAGCCCATAAGCTGATCGAAGAAGCGATGCTCGCCGCCAATGTCTGCAGCGCCTATTTCATCCTGCACAGCAAGCACGCCGGTCTGTTTCGGGTGCACGAGGGTCCCACCCCCGAAAAGAAAGAAACGCTGCGCAACTACCTCAAGGCTACCGGCGTTGGTTTGAGCATCAGCGACGACCCCCGGCCGGCAGAATTTCAGGCCATTGCCGCAGCGACGCGCGATCGCCCCGACGCACAGCAAATCCATTCGATGCTGCTGCGCTCGATGCAGCAGGCCATCTACACGCCGAGCAACAGCGGTCATTTCGGACTGGCTTTCGACGCCTACACGCATTTCACCAGTCCGATTCGGCGCTACCCCGACCTGCTGGTGCACCGGGTGATCAAGGCGATCCTGTCCCGGGGCAAGTACCAACTGCCGGTGCTGCCGCTGCCCGGCGAGGCGCACGCCAAGCTGTCGCGCAGGATCGAAAAAGGCATTGCGGCCCGGGCCGATGCGGTCGGCGAGAAGCCCAAGAAGCTCAGTGCCGAAGCCTTAGGCTGGCAGGCTGCTGGATTGCATTGCAGCGCCAACGAGCGACGCGCCGACGAGGCCACCCGCGACGTGGAGGCCTGGCTCAAGTGCAAATACATGCGTGAGCACCTGGGCGAGGAGTACGGCGGCGTCGTCAGCGCGGTCACCAGCTTTGGTGTGTTCGTGACGCTCGACGCGATGTATGTCGAAGGATTGGTCCACATCACCGAGCTCGGCGGAGAATATTTCCGCTTTGACGAGGCGCGACAGGAACTGCGCGGCGAGCGCAGCGCAATGCGCTACGCCATTGGAACCCGGGTGCGGGTCCAGGTCAGCCGGGTCGACCTGGACGGCCGACGGATTGATTTCCGGTTGGTGCGCGAAGGCGAGGACCTACTCGCGCGGGCGATGAAGGACAAGGGCGCCACCGGCGAGGCCCAACGCGTCAAGCGTGAAGACCCTCTGGCGCCGGTGCCGCGCACATCGCGCAAGATGTCGGAGCCGCATGCGCGAAAATCCGCCTCCGGCGCGGGCCGACCGCCGGCTGCGAAGGCGGCATCGGGCAAGCGCAGCCGCTCGTCGCGGCGCTGACACCCTCTCATTTTCAGGAGCTCGATTCGCCATGTCTACATCATCCAAAGTCGCCATCGTTACCGGAGCCGGCAGCGGCGTTGGCAAAGCGGCCGCACTGGCCCTGCTGGCCGACGGCTACCAGGTCGTGCTGGCAGGTCGTCGCGAAGCGCCGCTGCGCGACGTGATGGCGCAAAGCGGCGCTGCCGATCGCGCGCGCGCCGTCCCCACCGATGTGGCCGATCCGGATGCGGTGGCGGCGCTCTTTGAAGCCGCATTGGCGGCTTTTGGCCGCGTCGATCTTTTGTTCAACAACGCCGGCGTCAACACGCCGCCGATTCCGCTGGAAGACATGACGCTGGCGATGTGGCGTAACGTGGTCGACATCAACCTGACCGGCATGTTCCTGTGCATGCAGCAGGCTTTTCGTGTCATGAAGGCGCAGACGCCGCGCGGCGGGCGCATCATCAACAATGGCTCGATCTCGGCCCATGCGCCAAGGCCGCATTCGATCGCCTATGCGTCGACCAAGCATGCGGTCACCGGACTGACCAAGAGCGCGGCGCTCGACGGCCGTCGTTACGACATCGCTGTAGGCCAGATCGACATCGGAAACGCTGCGACCGAGATGGCGCAGCGGATGGCGACCGGCGTGATCCAGGCCAACGGCGAGATCGCCATCGAAGCGCTCATGGACGTCGCGGTGGTCGGACAGTCGGTGCTGTACATGGCCAATTTGCCGCTGAGCGCCAATGTGCTGTTCCACACGGTCATGGCGACCAAGATGCCCTTCGTCGGGCGCGGCTGATTCAGCGCGCCGGCCCCAGTCGCCGCGCCAGTGCCATCGCCGTGAGCGGCTGCTCGGGCGGCCACCGGTCGGCGCATTGGCCGTGCAGATAGACCGCCTCGCACGCGGCAGAAAATCCATCCAGACCCGCTGCGAGCGCAGCACCAATCGCACCCGCGAGCACGTCGCCGGTGCCCGCGCTCGCCAGCCGCGCATTGCCGCTGGGGTTGATCGCGGGCAGTTCGCCCGGCGCGGCGACCACGGTCCCCGAACCCTTCAGGACGGCGACGCAGCCAAAGCTCCGCGACAAAAGACCCGCCGCAGCCAGTCGGTCGCCTTGCACCTGAGCGGCTGATATTCCGAGCAGACGGGCCGCCTCCAGGGGGTGCGGGGTCAGCACGCTGCGCCAGCCGCGCCTAGCGCGGGCGCGCAACTGGCTTTGCAGTTGCGTATCGCCGGCGATCGCGTTGAGCGCGTCGGCGTCGAGCACCAGCGCCGGCGCCGACGACAGGATTTTCGGCAGGCAGTCGCGCACCGCATCACCGCCGCCACAACCGCACACCAGCGTCGTGCGGTCGAGCGCCAACGCGTCCAGTCGCCGCGTCATCAGTTCGGGCTGCGCGTCGATCGGCGACGGCGCATCGGGGTCAAGCAGCGCCAGGTAGACCCGGCCGGCGCCGTAGTGCAGCGCAGCGCAGGCAGCCATCAACGCGGCGCCGGTCATGCCGATCGCGCCACCGACCACGGCGACCTCGCCAAAACTGCCTTTGTGCGATGCGTGCGGCCTCGGGCGCGGCGATGGTTCGCCCAGCAGCACGGCGTCGGCCGGCACCGGGTAGACGGCAGCGGCGCCACCATTTACGGCCTGCAGTCCGTCGAACCAAAGCTGCCCGGCTGCGTCGCGCCCACCGGCGGTGAACAGTCCCGGCTTGATGCTCAGCAGGCACAGCGTGGCGCTGGCCTTCACGCAGGAGGCCGCCGTGCTTCCGGTGTCGGCGTCCAGGCCGGTTGGGGTGTCGATCGCCAGTACCGGCGCGTGGCCGCGGTTGATGGTCTCGATCCACTGCGCCATGCGGCCCTGCGGCGCGCGTGTTGCGCCGATTCCCAGCAAGGCGTCGAGGCATAAGTCGAAATCTGCCGGCGCGGCGTCGGCAAACGCCACGCCGGCTTCGCCCGCGCGTTGCCGGGCGTCGGCGGCGTCGGATCCCGCTTGGTCCGCGCTGCCCAGCCATGTCACGGTCACGCTCTTGCCCCAGCCTTGCAGGTACGCAGCAGCCTGCATACCGTCGCCGCCATTGTTTCCGGGTCCGGCGGCGACCCAGACGCGCTTTGCGTGCGGCGCCAGCGCCATCGCGAGGCGCGCGCTGGCCAGGCCGGCGCGGCGCATCAGCGTGTGCGCCGGCAACGATGCGATGGCGAGGCGCTCGATGGCCCTTGTGGCTGCCACGCCAAACAGCGGCCATCGCGCTGGCAAAGCCAGAGCGGGTGCAGGGCCGTTCAACGCCTGCACGGACCGCGCCATGTGCGCCTCAAGCGCCGCCAAGCAACTGCTCGATGCGCAGCGCCAGATGGAGAACGGTGTCGTCGCGCATGGCGCCGTGCCAGATCATCAGGCCGACCGGCAGTTCGCCGCGTGCGTGGCAGGGGATCGATATCGCGCACCCGTCGAGCAGGTTGACCGCGCTGGTATTGCGCAGCAACTGGGCGTTGACCAGGAAGAAGGCTTCGTCACGCGCAGCGCCAGGCGCGACCAGGGCGATGGGCGGCGCGACGATCGGCACCGTTGGCGACAGCACGGCGTCAAAGCCCCGCAGCCGCTGCTCGACCCGCGTGATCCAGGCGCGGCGTTCGGCCAGCAGTTCGACATAGTCCGCAGCGCCCATCGCAGCGCCTCGGCCAATGCGCGCTGCGACCCGCGGGTCGTACTCGGCGGCGTGCTGCGCCAGCAGCGTGCGGTGCCAGGCAAAGCTTTCCGCGCCGGAAAAGCCGCCATGGGCCATCAGCGACGGTATCTGATCGAACTCGGGCAGCGTGATTTCTGTGATCCTTGCGCCGCTTGCGCGCAGCCGATCGAGCGCGCGCTGGTAGGCGCGCGAAACGGTCGTATCCAGGCCTTCGTGCATCATGGTGCTCACGACCGCCAGCCGGTAGCGTGGCAGCGGTGTCGCGCTGCGCGGCACGACGCAGGCTGAGAGTATTTCGTGCGCCAGGATCGCATCGGAGACCGATCGGGTCAGCGCCGACACTGTGTCGAGCGTGGTCGACAGCGGAATCGCGCCCTGCGCGGGTACCAGGCGCGCCGTGCTCTTGAAACCGACGATTCCGTTCAATGCGGCGGGAATGCGGATCGATCCGCCGGTGTCCGAACCCAGTCCGATGAAGGCGGCACCCACGGCGACCGACACCGCAGCGCCTGAGGACGAGCCCCCTGGTATCAGCGGCTCGTCGAGGCTGGCCGCGTTGACAGGGGTTCCGTAATGCGGGTTGGTTCCAACGCCGGAGAAAGCGAACTCGACCATATTGGTACGGCCAATGAGCGCGCCTCCGGCCGCGCGCAGTCGGGCGACCGCCGGGCAGTCCTGAGTGGCCTGCGGGTTGCCTGTCAGGGCCCGTGAGCCCGCCGCCGTGACCTGACCCTGGATGTCGAACAGATCCTTGACCGAGACCGCTAAGCCGGCCAGCGTGCGGCGCTGACTAAGCGGGTCCGCAGCCGTCTGGCGTGCCTGCGCGAACATGGTGTGCAAGAAGGCCTTGTCGCAGCGCGGCGAGCTGGCGGCCGCTATGCAGTCGTCGATTTGCGCTGCTGCGCTGGTGTCGCCGCTGCGCAGGCGCGCGCGGGTGGCGCTGAGGTCGGCAGGCAGTTCGGGCCGGGTCTGAGAGTTCATCTGCAATCGCTTCGCTGTGTTATGATCGTTCGGTTTTGCTGAGCGGCTCTTTGCGGCTGAGCGGCGAACAAATCGCAAACCGGTCCCATCAAGGTGTTTGCACCGTCAAGAAGC
>CAISIP010000248.1 GCA_903885415.1 uncultured beta proteobacterium | reverse complement strand
GATCTGCGTTGCTCGGGTCGGTGTCCAATGAGGTGCTGCACGCCGCACGGGTGCCGGTGGTGATCGTCAAGGCCGACGATCCGCCTGCGGCCTGAATCAGTCGAAGTCCAGCAGCACCTTCATCGCCTGTGAGCGGTCGGCTGCGAGCGCGAAGGCGCGCCCCGGATCGCGGTACGACAGCGTCGCCGATATCAGCGGCTTGACGTCGACCAGGCCGCTGTTGAGCAGACCGACCGCGACCGCGAACTCCTCGTGAAAACGAAAGGCGCCGCGCAGGTCGAATTCTTTGGCGACGATGGTGTTCATCGGCAGCTTCATCTCGCCGCCGATGCCGACCTGCACGATCACGCCGCGCGGGCGCAGCGCGTCGAGGGCGCCGCGCAGCGCGCTCTCGTTGCCGCTGGCCTCGAACAGCAGATCGAAGCTGCCCTTGTTCGCGCCGAATGCCACCAGCGCGTCGGGTTGCTCGGCGATGTGGATGGCCTGATCGGCGCCGACCTTGAGCGCATTGCGCAGCGTGAAGGCGCTCACATCGGTGACGACGATATGCGCGGCGCCCGCGCGCCGCGCGGCGATCACCAGCAGCGCGCCGATCGGGCCGCAGCCGGTGACCAGCACCCGCTTGCCCAGCAGCGTGCCGGCGCGGCGCACCGCGTGCAGCGCCACCGCCAGCGGCTCGGCCAGCGCGCCTTCGCCGTCGCTCACGCTGTCGGCCAGCAGATGCGCCTGGCTCGCGTCGCAGACGATCTGCTGGCGAAAGGCGCCCTGTACGTGCGGCGTGCGCATCGCGCTGCCGTAGTAGCGCATGTCCAGGCAGTGGTTCTGCAAGCCCTGCTGGCAGTAGCTGCAGCGGCTGCACGGGCGACTCGGGCTGAGCGCGACCCGGTCGCCGGCCCGCAGCCCGATCACATCCGGCGCTACCGCCTCGACCATTCCTGCTATTTCGTGGCCCAGCACCATCGGCTCGGTGACGCGCACGGTTCCGAAGCCGCCGTGCTGGTAGTAATGCAGGTCGGAGCCGCAGATGCCGCCTTTGCGAACGCGGATGCGCGCCTGTCCGGCTTCGATGGCCGGTGTGGCGACGGTCTCGACGCGCAGGTCGCCGGCCGAGTGGATGACGAGTGCTTGCATAGGGTCCTTGGCGGGTTGTTACAAGGTCGCGGTGATGCCGCCGTCGACGTACAGAATGTGGCCGTTGACGAAGTTCGACGCCGCGCTGGCCAGGAACACGGCGGCGCCGCCGAGGTCTTCGACGTCGCCCCAGCGCCGCGAGGGGGTGCGCCCGATGAGCCAGGCGCTGAAGGCCTCGTCCTTGACCAGCGCCTCGGTCAGTTCGGTCTTGAAATAGCCCGGCCCCAGGCCATTGACCTGTATGCCGTACGGGCCCCAGTCGATCGCCATTCCCTTGGTCAGCATCTTCACCGCGCCCTTGCTGGCGGTGTAGGGCGCGATGTTCGGGCGGCCCAGCTCGCTTTGCACCGAGCAGATGTTGATGATCTTGCCGCGCCGGCGCACGATCATGTGGCGCGCCACCGCCTGGCCGACCAGAAATACGCTGTCGACGTTGGTGCGCATCAGCTCGTGCCACTGCGCCTGCTCGAACTGCTCCAGCGGGCCGCGGCGCTGGATGCCGGCGTTGTTGACCAGGATGTCGATCGCGCCCACCTGCGACTCGATGCGGTCGACCGCCGCCGCCACCGCGTCGCCATCGGCGACGTCGAAGGCCGCGGTGTGGACCGTCGCGCCCTCGTCGCGCAACTGGCGCGCCGCGCGCTCTAGTTTTTCGCTGCCGCGCGCGTTGAGCACCAGCGCCGCGCCGGCCTGCGCCAACGCGCGCGCCAGCGCGAAACCGATACCGGCGCTCGAGCCGGTCAGCAGGGCGGTGCGGCCGCTCAGGTCAAATTGCGCTTGCGGTCGGGCGGAGGGGGTGTTCATGGTGAAAGTCTATCCGCGGTCCCGCACGCCCCGCGCCGTCGGCATGAGGGTTTTCCCCATCTACGGCAGAACAATGGGCTGCGGTGGCATTTAGGCCGGTTGCGCCGGAACAGGGCGCTTCGATGGCAGCGACGGATTCCGAGCGCTAAGACGACTCCAAGGAGATGCTCGACCCGGAGGTCAACGTCGAGGCGGCGCCCGATGGCTTCAACCCGATTCAGCGCATGCAGATGATTCGGTTCAACGGCGCCGGCGGATCTTGCGATCAGCCCACCGCGGGCTCGGCGGCTTCGATCAGGAACTTCAGCCGGCGCACGCCGTTCCATTCGTCGGCGTCGAGCCGAAAGGCAATCTTCACCCGCGAGGGCAGGGTTTCGGTGCGGCCGAACCAGATGGCGTCGACCGGGCTTCCCTGGTGCCGGAGCTTGAGCGCCAGGTGTTTCTCGCCCACCAGCCGCTGCGACAGCACCTCGACCACTTCGCTGAAGGTTGGCGGTGCAAAGCCCTGGCCCCAGACCTCCTTGTGCAGCGTGTCGACTAGGTCGACCCGGCGGTACTGCGGCGCAAGCGGGCCGTCGGTTTCGAGCCGGCGCGTCAGCGTGGCGGCGTCGAGCCACTCCAGCGCAACCTGGTTGAGCCCCTGTTCGAAGCGGTCGAAATTCTCCTCCAACAGGGTGCAGCCGGCCGCCATCGCATGGCCGCCGAAGCGCAGCAGCACGCCTGGGTGGCGCTTGGCGACCAGGTCGAGCGCATCGCGCAGGTGAAAGCCGGCGATCGACCGTCCCGAGCCCTTGAGCTCGTTCTCCCGGCCGGGCGCCTGGCTGGCGGCGAACACAAAGCTTGGCCGGTGCAGCTTGTCCTTGATGCGCGAGGCGACGATGCCGACCACCCCCTCGTGGAAGTCGGGGTCGAAGACGCAGATCGCCGGCGGCGGCGGATCGCCGTCCTCGAACAGCGATTCGGCGATGGCCATCGCCTGCTCGCGCATATCGCCCTCGATCACCCGGCGTTCGCGGTTGATGGCGTCCAGCGCCTTGGCCAGCTCGGCCGCGCGCGTCGGGTCATCGCTGAGCAGGCATTCGATGCCCAGCCTCATGTCGCTCAGGCGGCCGGCAGCGTTGATGCGTGGCCCCAGCGCAAAGCCGAAGTCAAAAGTGGTCGCGGCCCGCGCCGATCGCCCCGCCGCCACGAACAGCGCCGCCAGACCGGCGGGCAGCGCGCCGGCGCGTATGCGCTTGAGCCCTTGCGCGACCAGCCGCCGGTTGTTGGCGTCGAGCCGCACCACGTCGGCCACCGTACCGAGCGCGACCAGCGGCAGCAGCGCGTCGAGCTTGGGCTGGTTGGCCTGGGTGAAGGCGCCGCGCGCGCGCAGTTCCGAACGCAGCGCCAGTAGCACATAAAACATCACGCCGACGCCGGCGATTGCCTTGCTGTCGAAGCCGCAGCCGGGCTGGTTCGGGTTGACGATGACGTCGGCGTCGGGCAGCACCGCCGCCGGCAGGTGGTGGTCGGTCACCAGCACCTGCAGGCCGAGCGCGCGCGCGCGCGCGACGCCCTCGATGCTGGCGATGCCGTTGTCGACGGTGATCAGCACGTCGGCGCCGCTGGCTTTGACGCGCTCGGCGATCGGCGCGGTCAGCCCGTAGCCGTCGATGACCCGGTCCGGAACGATGAACCCGAGCTGCTGCGCTCCGAGCAGGCGCAGTCCGCGCATGCCGACCGCGCAGGCGGTGGCGCCGTCGCAGTCGTAGTCGGCGACGATGCACAGCCGACGCTGGTCAGCGATCGCGTCGGCCAGCAGAATGGCGGCCTCACGCGCGCCTTTGAGGCCCGACGGCGGCAGCAGCCGGTTGAGGCCCTCGTCGAGTTCGTCCATGCCCGTGACACCGCGCGCCGCGTACAGGCGCGCGAGCAGCGGGTGCAGGCCGGCCTGCTCAAGCGTCCAGAGCGCGCGCGGCGGAACGTCGCGGGTGCTGATTTTCATAAGCCTTGCTGCAGGCTGTGCAGGCTGACGGGTTGCAGGCGTTGGCGCAGCCGCGCCAGCCAATGGCGGCGCGCCGGGCCATAGCGTGCTGCGCGGGTGGGCGCGCACAGGGTGAGTTGCGCCTTCGCGCCCGCGCGCAGTTGGGCCAGCAGCGCCTGGCCATGCGTCGCGTCGACCTGCTGCCATGCCTGCGCCCAGGCCACCCAGTCCTGCGCCAGCGCGGGCACGCGCAGGGCGTCGGCGACGACCAGGTCGGCCGGCGGCTGCGCGCTGGCCGACGCGTTGAGGCGGCCCGATCCGCTGACCCAAAAGGAGTTCACCGCCAGCGCACCGCGGGCGCTGCGCGCGTCGTTCACCGGGTGGGTGTACAGCAGCATCTGCATTTCGTTTTGCAGCCTGCGCAGGCTCGGGGCTCTGGGCATCCAGTGGCTGATGTCGCGGCCAATCGCCCGATCCAGCGCGGCGCTGGGAAGATCGCCAAACACGTCGCCACGGGCGAGCCAGCGCGTAGGCGCAGCGTATTGCAGGTCGATGGCGTCGCCGGCGAAGTAGGGCTGCATCGCCGCGAGCAGGGCGCGCGACTCGGGCTCCTGCAACGCCAGCGCCTGCGGGTCGCGCAGCGTGATCCGGTCGGCGCCGACGACGCAGTGCACCGGCGTGATCCAGGCCCAGGCCTGCCCGTTCGTCGCCTGCCCGCTGCGCGCGAGTTCCATCGCGGCGCCAGGTACGCAGCCGTCGGCCGCGTCGACGCCGCACAGCGCGGCCACGATGCGCTCGTGCGCGGGCGTCAGGCTGTCGTCGCCGAAGCGCTCCAGCGCCAGCGGCGTCAGCGTGCGCAGCAGCGTTTGCAGCGCGGGCAGGCGCAGGCCGGCGCTCGCCGCGACGCCCGCTTGCGGGTCGCACAGCGCAAATGGAATCAGCAGGTGCATGGCCGCATTGTCCCGGAACGCTGGCGCACTCCGTGGCCGCGCCGGGATGCCACAATCGCGCCAGCGTGGCTACCGAGCCCGTTCCCACCCACCGTATCCGAGCCGACCTCCCTTATTCGCCGATGCAAGTCCCCTACGAGCTGAGCCTGGGCTGGCGCTATACCCGTGCTGGCCGGTCGACCCGGCGCAACGGCTTCATTTCGTTCATATCGGGCGTGTCGATGTTCGGCATCGCGCTGGGAGTGGCGGCGCTGATCATCGTGCTCAGCGTGATGAACGGCTTTCAGAAGGAGGTGCGCGACCGCATGCTCGGCGTGGTCTCGCACATCGAGATACTCGCGCCCGGTGGCGCTGCGCTGCCCGATGTGGCGCGCAGCCTGGCGCAGGCGGGCGCCAACGCCGAGGTCGTCGCTGCCGCGCCTTTCGTCGCCGCGCAAGGCTTGCTGGCCCGCGGTGAGGACATGAAGGCGACGCTGGTGCGCGGAATCGACCCGGCGCGCGAACCCGCAGTGACCGATATGGCGCTGGGCCTGCGCAAGGCCGGCCTCGACAAGCTGGTCGCAGGCTCTTTTGGCCTGGTGGTGGGCGCCGAACTCGCGCGCGCGCTGGGTCTGGCGGTGGGCGACCGGGTCACGCTGATCACGCCCGCGGGCCAGGTGACGCCGGCGGGGGTGGTGCCGCGGCTCAAGCAGATGGACGTGGTCGGCGTGTTCGACTCGGGCCATTTCGAGTACGACGCCGGGTTGGTGCTGATGCATATCGACGACGCGCAGCGGCTGTACCGGCTCGAGGGCCCGAGCGGCATCCGGCTCAAGTTGCGCGACCTGCACCGGGCCCGCGTGGTCGCCGCGCAGCTGTCGGGCAGCATGGACGGCGATCTGCTGGTGCGCGACTGGACGCGCCAGAACCGCAGCTGGTTCGCCGCAGTGCAGGTGGAAAAAACCATGATGGCGATCATCCTGACGCTGATCGTCGCGGTGGCGGCGTTCAACCTGGTCAGCACGCTGGTGATGACGGTGACCGACAAGCGCGCCGACATCGCGATCCTCAGGACGCTGGGCGCCAGTCCTGCGAGCATCATGGCCATCTTCGTCGTCCAGGGTGCGATGGTCGGCGCCATCGGAACGCTGGCCGGGCTCGGGTTGGGGCTCGGCGTTGCCAGCCATATTGACGTCATCGTTCCGGCGCTCGAGCGGCTTTTCAATGCGAGCTTTCTGCCCAAGGACATTTACCTGATCAACCGCATGCCGAGCGACCCCCAAAGTGCCGACATCGTGCCGATTGCGCTGGTGTCGCTGGGGCTGGCTTTTCTGGCGACGCTGTACCCCAGCTGGCGCGCCAGCCGGGTCAACCCGGCCGAGGCGCTGCGCTATGAGTGAGGCCGACGGACCCGGCGCCGCGCCGCAGCCGGCCGTGCTGTGCGCGCAGGCGCTGGCCAAGCGCTTTAGCGAAGGCCGGCTCGACGTCAGCGTGCTGCGCGGCGTCGACCTGCAGGTGCGCCGCGGCGAGACGCTGGCCATCGTCGGCGCGTCGGGTTCGGGCAAAAGCACCTTGCTGCACCTGCTCGGCGGCCTCGACGCTCCCAGCAGCGGCAGCGTGCGCCTGATGGGTTGCGAGATGGCGCAGCTCGACGCGGCGCAGCAGGGCGTGATGCGCAACCGGCACCTCGGCTTTGTCTACCAGTTCCACCACCTGCTGCCCGAAGTCAGCGCG
>CAISIP010000247.1 GCA_903885415.1 uncultured beta proteobacterium | reverse complement strand
TTCCCGAACCCACCGGGGTTACGGCGTGAGCGAGGCTGAGTCCGTGCCGGTGACAGGACGACAGTTCGCCCCTGGCCTGGTGATCCGTGGGGTGGCGCCCCCGCTGGCGCTGCGTGACTTTGGCCTTATTGCCTTCGACATGGACTCCACGCTGATCAACATCGAGTGCGTGGACGAAATCGCCGCTGCCGCCGGTCGTAAGCAGGAGGTTGCGGCGATCACCGAAGCCGCCATGCGTGGGGACATCGCCGACTACAAGCACAGCCTGCGTCAACGGGTGGCATTGCTGCGGGGCGTGGGACTCGACAGTCTGGAAAAAATCTACGCCGAACGTCTGCAGTTGAACCCGGGCGCACAGGCGCTGGCCAGCGCCTGCAAGTCCGCAGGCATGAAAATGCTGCTGGTCAGCGGGGGCTTCTCCTTCTTCACCGACCGGATCTGCGAGCGGCTGGGCATCGATTCCGCCCGCTCCAATGTGCTGGAGATTGAAGGCGGCAGGCTCACCGGCCGGATGGTCGACCAACCGTGGGGCGACATATGCGACGGCGAGGAAAAAAAGCGCATGCTGCTGAGCACCTGCGACCGGCTCGGACTTTCTGCCGGACGGGCCATCGCGGTCGGTGACGGCGCCAATGACCTTCCGATGCTGGGCGCAGCAGGACTGTCCGTCGCGTACCACGCCAAACCCAAGGTCCGTCAGCAGGCGATGGTCTCCATCGATGCAGGCGGGCTTGATCGCTTGCTGGAAATCTTCGCATAGGGCCCGCGCCCGGCGCAGACACCGCCCGGAGCGCCGACTCCGCAGACCGGCGGCGACCGGCGTGTTGATCTGACGGGGATTTGACCGCCATTCGCACCGCAAAATTATTTCTTCTCTCGCTATCATAAAACGCATGTTTTAGGGAGAGCGGGCCACTGCAGGCAGCCTCCACGCACAGGAGGAACACCATGAGCATATTCGCCCGCTACCAGAGCCGATTTGAAGCGGCGCAGGAAGAAGAACTGTCGATTCAGGACTACCTCACCATCTGCAAGACCGATCCGACCGCCTATGCGACGGTTGCCGAGCGCGTGTTGTGCGCGATCGGCGAGCCAGAACTGGTGGACACCCGCAACGACCCCAGGCTATCGCGCATATTTGCCAACAAGATACTCAGGCGCTACCCGAGCTTTGGCGACCTGTTCGGCATGGAGGAGGCCATCGAGAACATCGTTTCCTATTTCCGCCACGCAGCGCAGGGGCTTGAGGAAAAAAAACAGATCCTGTACCTTCTCGGACCGGTCGGGGGCGGCAAGTCCTCGCTGGCCGAAAGGCTCAAATACCTGATCGAAAAAATACCTGTCTACGCGATCAAGGACTCGCCAGTCCATGAGTCACCCCTAGGTCTCTTCAACCCGGATGAAGACGCACAACTGCTGCAGGACGACTATGGCATACCCAGGCGCTACCTCAATACCATCATGAGCCCCTGGGCGGTCAAGCGTCTGCGCGAATTCGGTGGCGATATCACCCGTTTTCGGGTCGTGAAGCTGACTCCATCGGTCCTGTCGCAAATCATGGTGGCGAAAACCGAGCCCGGCGACGAAAACAATCAGGACATTTCCTCGCTGGTGGGCAAGATCGACATCCGAAAGCTGGAGCATTTTTCGCAGGACGATCCCGATGCTTACTCCTATTCGGGCGGCCTGTGCCTGGCCAATCGCGGCGTGCTCGAGTTCGTGGAGATGTTCAAGGCGCCGATCAAAGTGCTGCACCCGCTGTTGACAGCGACCCAAGAGAGCAACTACAAGGGCACCGAGGGCTTCGGTGCAATTCCCTTTGACGGCATGGTGCTCGCGCACTCCAACGAGGCCGAATGGCTGACATTCAGAAACAACCGCAACAACGAAGCTTTTCTGGATCGGCTCTACATCGTCAAAGTTCCCTATTCGCTCCGGGTCAACGATGAGATCCGGATCTATGAAAAACTGATTGCCGGATCCTCTTTGAACAAGGCCGCCTGCGCGCCCGACACCCTACGCATGCTGGCGCAGTTCTCGGTACTGTCGCGTCTGAAAGACCCTGAAAACTCAAGCATCTTTTCCAAGATGCGCGTCTACGACGGCGAGAACCTAAAAGATACCGACCCGAAAGCGAAAAGCTATCAGGAGTATCGGGACTTTGCCGGCGTCGACGAGGGCATGACCGGCCTGTCGACCCGTTTTGCCTTCAAGATACTGTCGCGGGTCTTCAATTTCGACCACCGCGAGGTATCCGCGAATCCGGTTCATTTGATGTATGTACTGGAACAGCAGATCGAGCAGGAGCAGTTCCCGCCCGAGGTTCACGACAAGTACCTGCGCCACATCAAGGAATACCTATCGCCGCGCTACGCCGAATTCATCGGCAAGGAAATCCAGACCGCTTACCTGGAGAGCTACTCAGAATACGGTCAGAACATATTCGACCGCTACGTTACCTACGCCGATTTCTGGATACAGGATCAGGAGTTCCGCGATGTCAACACTGGCGAAATGCTCGACCGGATTGCGCTCAATGACGAACTGGAAAAAATGGAAAAACCGGCCGGCATATCTAACCC
>CAISIP010000246.1 GCA_903885415.1 uncultured beta proteobacterium | reverse complement strand
CGACGTAGTGGTCAACCGGGGCGCGACTTCAGGCATGGTGGAACTGCGCGTCGAGGTAGACGGCCGCTTCCTGGCCAAGCAGCGCGCAGACGGACTGATCATCGCCAGCCCCACCGGATCTACCGCCTATGCGCTGTCGGCTGGTGGTCCGCTGCTGCACACGTCGATCCCCGGCTGGGTGCTGGTGCCGATCGCTCCGCACACGCTGTCGAACCGGCCCATCGTTCTGGCCGACGCCGCGCAGATATCCATTGAGCTGGTCTCCGGCCGTGACGCGAGCGCCAACTTTGACATGCAGTCGATCGCCTCGCTGCTGCACGGCGACCGCATCGTGGTATCGCGCTCCGAGCACCAGGTACGTTTCTTGCACCCGCGGGGCTGGAGCTATTTCGATACGCTGCGTCAGAAGCTGCACTGGAACGAAGGAGCAGTCTGACTATGGGTCTGCGTCGAATCGTGTTGCGGGACTTCGTCATCGTCGACGAGCTCGACCTTGATTTTTCAACCGGTTTCAGCGTACTGACCGGCGAAACCGGCGCGGGAAAGTCGATCCTGATCGACGCGCTGCAACTCGTCACCGGCGCACGCTCGGACGCCGCGACGGTGCGCGAGGGCGCTCTTCGGGCCGAGGTCAGCGCCGAGTTCGACTGTCCGGCGCAGGCCCGGATCTGGCTTGAGGCAGCGGGACTGCAGGACGCGCGCGCAGACGAGACGCTGTTGATGCGCCGAACGGTGGACCTGCAGGGGAAAAGCCGCGGATGGATCAACGGCAGTCCCGCCACCGCGACTCAGATGCGTGAGATCGGCGAGCAACTCATCGACATCCACGGCCAGCACGCATGGCAAAGCCTGACCCGACCCGAAGCGGTGCGCGGACTGCTGGACGCCTACGCCAAGGTCGACACCGCGGCTTTGGCAGCACTATGGCAGCAATGGCGTAGCGCGGCCAAGAGCCTGGCCGACGCGCAGGGGATGCAAAGTTCGCTCCAGCGCGAACGCGAGCGGCTGGAATGGCAAATTGGCGAGCTCGACAAGCTTTCGCCCCGCGCCGGTGAGTGGGAGGAGATCACCACCGACCACGGCCGCCTGTCCAATGCGCAGTCCTTGATCGACGCGGCACAGGAGGCGCTCGACTTGCTCGACGCCGGCGAGGCTGGCGCCGCGGCGGCGGTCGGGCAGGCGACGCATCGGCTTGCGCAGCAGCAGCACCTAGAGCCCGGCTTTGCGCAGATGACAGAGGTGCTGGAGTCGAGTCTGGCGCAGATGGAGGATACGGTGCATACGCTGCGCGCCTACCTGCGCAAGACCGACCTCGACCCGCAGCGGCTGGAGCAGCTAGACCAGCGCATGGCGATGTGGATGTCGCTGGCACGCCGCTACAAGTGTGCGCCCGCCGAGCTCCCGAAGCTGGTCACCGCCTGGACCGGGGAGCTGGCGCGCCTGGAAGCTGCCGCCGACCTGGCGGCGCTCGACGCGGCCGAGAAGGCAGCGCAATCAGCCTACCTCGACCAAGCGCGTGCGGCATCGCACGCCCGGGCCAAGGCGGCGCCGCAGCTGGCCGTCACCATCACACAGACGATGCAGGGCCTTGGCATGCAGGGCGGGCGCTTTGAAGTCGCGCTGACCAAGACCACGCAGGCGCAGCAATGCGGGCTTGAGGAGGTGGGCTTTTTGGTGGCAGGCCACAGCGGCAGCGCGCCGCGCCAAGTCTCCAAGGTAGCGTCAGGAGGGGAGTTATCGCGGTTAGCGCTGGCGATCGCGGTCACCACCAGCCGGCTTGGCACGGCACAGACGCTGATATTCGACGAGGTCGATGCCGGTGTCGGAGGCGCGGTGGCGCAAACTGTCGGACGCCTCATGAAGCAGCTCGGCGGCGACCGCCAGGTGCTGGCTGTGACCCATCTGCCGCAGGTCGCGTCGTGCGCCGACCACCATCTGCTCGTCTCCAAGCGTTTGCGTGGCAACGCAACCTTGAGCGCGGTGACGGCCGTGCAAGGCGAGTCGCGGGTAGCGGAAATAGCCCGTATGCTCGGTGGCGAACGGCTGCTGACGACGACGCTCGCGCACGCCAAAGAGATGCTGCGGTCGGGCCAGTGAGCAGCTGATGCGCAAGAACCTGCCTATCGAACTCATCCTGATCACCGGAATGTCGGGCTCAGGCAAGTCGGTGGCGCTGCACGCGCTCGAGGACGCCGGTTACTACTGCGTGGACAACCTGCCGCCGGAGCTACTGCTGGCCTTTGTCAGCCTGCAGCAGGAACGCAAGTTCAGCCGCATCGCGGTGGCGATGGATGTCCGCAGCGCGGCCTCGCTGCCGCAGTTGCCCGAGCGGCTTCAAGCGCTAGGACAATTTGGCGTCACGCTGAAGTCGTTTTTTCTGGATGCGACCACCGATACCCTGGTGAGGCGTTATTCGGAGTCGCGGCGCAAGCACCCGCTGTCGGACGCCGAACTCGGCGATGCCAGCTCGGACCGCCACCGCGCGCTGGTGGAGGCGATCGAACTCGAGCGCGAGTTGCTGTCCGCTCTGCGCGAGCGAGCGCATGTCATCGACACTAGCCTGATTCGCCCGCCGCAACTGCAGCGCTATGTGCGGTCGATGTTCCTGGCCACCGGCCGCGGCCTCACACTGGTGTTCGAGTCCTTCGCCTTCAAGCGCGGAATACCCGGCGACGCGGACTATGTCTTTGACGTCCGCATGCTGCCCAACCCGCACTATGAGTTGGCGCTGCGCGCGCTCAGCGGCAAGGACGAAGCGGTGGCAGATTTTCTGCGCCGGCAACCCGATGTGGGCAGGATGCAGCAGCAGATCGCGCAGTTTCTGGGCCAGTGGCTCGAATCGCTGAGCCACGATAACCGCAGCTATGTCACGGTAGCGATAGGCTGCACCGGCGGCCAGCACCGCTCTGTCTACTTGGTCGAGCAGCTAACGCGCCATTTTTCACCCAACTGGACGACGCTGAGCCGCCACCGCGAACTCGACGCGGAGCCGGACCGGCTCGCGGGGACTGCATTCGACGCGGTCTAATCCCACAGCCACGGGTCAGCCCTGCAGCAGCACCCGCACCGGCGCAGGCAAGCCAAGCCCGGGCCACTGCCCGGCGCCAAACCAACGGCCCGAGATGGAAGCGAGCGCATCGCCCCCCAGCAGCAGACGCACCGGATGCAGGTGCAAGTCCTTGTGCGTCAGAACATGCCGGAAGGCAACTAGGTCGCGCAGCGCGCCATGGTGGCGCTTGGGCAGCGAGGCGATCAGGTCGTCGCGGCTGTGAAACCAGGGCAGGCAATACAAACCACCCCAGACCCCCACGGGCGGGCGGCGGTCGAGCCACACCGCTTCGTCACGGGTATGCGCCCACAGCAGCCACACCGACTGCGCGCTGCGCTTGTTCTTGCGGGTGATGCGCGGGAAGCTTTCGGCACTTCCGCTTTGCCGCGCGCGGCAAAGCTCGGCCAACGGGCAGGCTCCGCAAGCCGGCTGGCGAACCGCGCAAACCGTCGCGCCGATGTCCATCATCGCCTGCGTGTAGCGCGGCATGGCGCGCTTGAGGTCGCGCTGCGGCAGCAACTCAGTGGCCGCTGCCCAAAGCGCGCGCTGGCCCGCCTGCGTTGCAAGGTCGGCGTCGAAGGCCAGAACCCGGCTGAGCACCCGACGCACGTTAGCGTCGAGTATGGCCACGCGCTCGCCAAAGCACAATGCGGCAATGGCAGCCGCGGTCGATCGCCCTATTCCGGGCAGTGTCACCAGTGCCTCGGCGCTGCGGGGAAATTCCCCACCCCATGTGGTGACAACCTCGACCGCGCAGCGGTGCAGGTTACGCGCCCGGCTGTAATACCCAAGCCCGCTCCAAAGCGCCAACACCTCGTCGACGTCCGCAGCAGCCAGCGCCGCGACGTCGGGCAAGCGCTGTACAAAGCGGCTGAAATAGGAAACGACGGTAGCTACCTGGGTCTGTTGGAGCATCACCTCGGACAGCCATACCCGGTAGGGGTCGCGTGTGTTCTGCCACGGCAGGCT
>CAISIP010000245.1 GCA_903885415.1 uncultured beta proteobacterium | reverse complement strand
TGAATCGTCCCGTGCTGCACCGCGCGTGCCACGTCGGTGGTGAAGTGCAGCCGCTCGGCCGCCACATTGCGACGGACCATCTCCTGCAGCCCGGGCTCGAAGATCGGCATGCCGCCCTTGCGCAGGATGTCGATCTTCTGCGCGTCCAGGTCCAGGCACAGCACGTCGTTGCCGACCTCTGCCATGCAGGCGCCGCTGACCAAGCCCACATAGCCCGTTCCAATGACCGTGATCTTCATGCAATTTCCAACTTGTTCATTCAGGTTATGTCTTGGCGCTCAGGGGCGTTCGGCCATCCAGCGCCACCGGGTCTGGCGCATTGTCGTTGCTTGCGCCGGCAAGGAGCGCGTGGTTTTTGTAGCGATTCCAGGTTGAGGATCGGCATCGAATTCGGCGGCCGTCGCCCTTGTTGTGCAGTATTCAACTTTGATCGTCGGAAGTTTTTTCCGATCGCGAAACTTGAGGGCATTCTACGGTTCAATCGTGGCTCAGCGCTGTGCACAAGGTCTCCCGTGAGACCGATTTACGCCGCCAGAAATTGTCTACCAATCCGATTCAGGATAGCGCCTCCACCATGTATGTATGTCCAGACTGCCGATCCCCGCTTGTCGGGTTGCGCTGCGAGCAATGCGCCTGCGCGTTTCCGTGCTTATTTGGCTATCCCAAGCTGCTGCCCAATGGTCCCGGATTCGCTTCGGCGCGCGGTGTGGTCGACGCCTACGAGGAAATTTATGCCGAGCATGCGAACGTCTGGGAGAACCAGGGACGGTCGAAGGAGTTCATTCGTTACTTTGCGGGCATTCTGAACAGCTTCCAGCCCCGGCGCATCTTGGAGGTGGGCTGCGGCGAAGGCCTGGTGCTGGCTGCCAGCGATGCGGCGGAAAAGCACGCCACCGAACTGTCGGTGCGCGCGCTGCAGGTGTCGAACGCGCGAACGCAGGCGCAATTCAGTCTGGCGCTTTGCGAAAGGCTGCCCTATTCGGATGCCGCATTCGATCTGGTGACCAGCGTTGGCGTGATGGAACACTTCCTCGACGATCACGCAGCGACGCGGGAGATATTCCGGGTGCTGGACGCAGGTGGACGCTACGTGCTGCTGATCCATGTGCACCTGACACCGCTGCAGAGCCTTCGACAGAAAGTATCCGAGTACATCTTCCCGCGCCCGCGGCCATTGGGGCTGGCGCGCTGGTTGGTGGGGAAACTGCACAAGCCAATCCATCAGCCGGTCCAGAACAACTACAGCATCGATAGTGCTACCGCCTGTCTCAACGACGCCGGATTTGTGGTCGAGCGTCGTATTACAAAAGCCAGCGCGCCAAAGGCGCCTCTGATTGGGCCGCATGTGGTGATCTTCGTATGCCGGAAGACGGCCATGCCCAGCGCAGTTGCCAAGGAGTCGCTCGTATGAACATCCTGTTTTTGTGCCATCGCTTTCCATTTCCGCCGCGTCGAGGTGGAAAGATCCGTCCCTTTCACATGATCCAGCACCTCGCGGGACCGCATAGCGTGACGGTCGCGTCGCTGGTGCGATCCCAACGCGAGGCAAAGGAGGGCGAGGGCATCGCTGCCTACTGCGCGAGCGCGATCGCCGGTCGGGTCACCGCGCCGGTGCAGGC